>NZ_JAQYZY010000037.1:0-622 GCF_028640825.1 Pseudomonas sp. LA5 | reverse complement strand
CTGATCATCGGGGGAGGATGGCAGGCCGTGTCCACCCTTAAGCCTTTGAGCTTGCAACGTAGATAGGCTGCCTCCTCCACACCCATCCCCGAGTCCGAACGGTATCTAGAGCCTCCAGAGCTCGTATTGCACAAGGTTGGACGGGATGACGTGATCGTGTCGCATCTGAAGGAGGAGACATCATGGCCGTAATCGGTGTTGATATCGCCAAGCGCAGCTTCGATCTGGCGGTCCTGCAATCCAATGGCAAGCACCGGACCAAGGGCAGGCTGAGCAACGATCCGTCAGGCTTCGCGGTCTTTGCCGACTGGCTGCAACAGCATGCCGAGCCAGGCGCTTGGATCGTGATGGAGGCCACGGGCACCTATCACGAAGCGCTCGCCGAGCATTTCCATGCGCTGGGCTACCGAATCGCCGTGCTCAATCCGGCACAGATCGCTCGCTATGCGCAAAGCCAGTTGCAGCGCAGCAAGACGGACAAACTCGACGCCAAGCTGATCGCCACCTATGGCCAGCGGCATGAAGACAGCCTGCGGGCCTGGCACCCCGAGCCTGTGTCCATCCGCACGCTTCGCGCGCTGACCCGGCGCCTGGAGGATCTCCAATCGCTACGGCAGATGGA
>NZ_JAQYZY010000036.1:0-43148 GCF_028640825.1 Pseudomonas sp. LA5 | reverse complement strand
TGAAATGACCCCCGAAAGTTGGACGCTGCCTTGAAGGCGTACCATGCCCAAGTACTCTCTAGCGTTCAAATTGAAGATCGTCGCTCAGTACCAAAAGGGCGATTGCAGCTACGGCCACCTCGCTAGGGTGCATGACGTCAGCGTGGTGCAGGTAAAAGGATGGATTGGCGCCTATGCCAATCACGGAAAAGCGGCTCTACAAAAGCGTTATCGTTATCACAGCATCGATTTCAAGATCGAGGTGGTGCGACAGATCGTCGAAGGCCTATCAATCCGACGGGCTAGTGAGCGATTTAGTCTCAATCGCTCCCAAATGCAGCGCTGGGTCGATGCGTGGCAGAGGTATGGTATCGAGGGGTTGGCCAGCAAACGCAGAGGTGACTCCTTGCCCCTTCTTCCCGTTCCAGATCCATCCGCTTTCAAGCCCCACATCGCAAACCCAGTCCGAGAGCTGGAAAAGCAGGTTGCCTATCTGCAGGTCAAAAACGCCTTTCTGCGCAAAGCCATGAGCTTGGGTCTCAAGGACAGTGACCTGGACAATCAGCAGAAAGCACTTATCGTGCAGGAGTTGCGGTCACGATATCCACTTGATGCGCTTCTTCAGGGAGCATGTCTTCCTCGAAGCAGCTTCTACTACCACCTCAAGGTCACTCGCCAACCAGACAAACAAGGTGCCCGCAAAGAGAGCATCCGGACGATGTTCGCGCATCATCGGGGTCGCTATGGCTATCGCCGCATCACGCAGGCGCTACGCAATCAGGGGCAGCAGATCAATCACAAGGCAGTACAGCGGCTGATGGGCGAAATGTCGTTAAAGTGCACGCTGCGACGCCGTCGCTATCGTCCATTCACAGGGCCGGAGTCCTGCGTGGCGCCTAACCTGCTGGAACGCCGCTTTACCGCACCGCAGCCCAATCAGCGGTGGGCGACTGACATAACGGAGTTTCGTGTCAATCAAAACCGGCTATACCTGTCACCGATTCTTGACCTCTTCAATAAGGAAATTGTGGCTTTCGAGATAAGTGAGCGCCCATCGTTCGAGATGGTCTTACGTATGTTGAAAGACGGATTGAAGACCCTTCGGCCTCATGAGAAACCGCTCATCCATTCCGATCAAGGCTGGCACTATCAATACCCTGCCTACCAACAGCTGATCCGTCAGCATGGACTGACTCAGAGTATGTCAAGGCGAGCCAATTGCCTCGACAATGCGGCAATGGAAAGCTTTTTTGCAGTACTAAAATCTGAGCTTTTCCACTGCAACAGGTTCTCAAGCGTAGAGGAGCTGGCAGTAGCAATTCGGGCCTATATCGACTACTACAATAAGGAGCGAATCAAATTGGCACTGGGTGGGCGCAGTCCAGCTGAATATCGTCTGGCAATAGCGAAAGCTGTGAATACCTGTGACGAATAGGACGTTTGCCTCATAGCTACCGCAGAGTCGATCGGTTTCTAGACCCTCGGCGTTTGAGGAGTGCAGGCATGCTCCGGGTCTCAATAAGCAGTGGCAGGCATGTCGGCTTCAAGAACGAGCCATCTTCAAAGTCATCTGCTGCGCTGCTATGATCCGCTAAGGAGATGGCATTCCTCCTCAAACCGCCTCGTGCTGATGATGCCTACGTAACCCCTTGGCAGGGTGCGTAGGTGCGCCCTGTCTTTTTCGAGGACAGCGCTATGCACCGACCATATCCCTCCCCGGCCCCTAGTCTTCCATTCCCCTTGGGAGACGTTCCATGCTGAAGCCGCTCATAGCCATCGCACTCGGTGCGACCTTGGGTGCCTGGCTCCGTTGGATACTGGGCTTGAAGCTAAATGCCTGGTTCCCGTCGCTCCCGCCTGGGACGGTCGTTGCGAATCTTGTAGGTGGCTACATCATCGGAATGGCCGTAGCCATCTTCGCTGCTTGGCCCGGGATTGCGCCTGAATGGCGGCTGTTTCTGATCACCGGATTTTGCGGCGGCTTAACCACCTTCTCGACGTTTTCTGCTGAGACACTGATGCTAATCCAGCAAGGAAGGCTGCTCATGGCGCTGACTGCAATCAGCGTTCATGTCGTGGGGTCCCTGTGCATGACAGCCCTGGGTATCTTGACCATCAACCTGCTGCACCCACGCTAAAGGCAATAGCATGAACGACTATCTCGTTACGTTCTATACCGAACAAAATCGTCGCCATGAACATCAGCAGATTGGAGATTGGCTTCTGGATCTTGCTAAAGAGCTTCACCTAAGTGGCGCAACGTTGTCAGTGGCGGCTGAAGGCTTTGGCCAAGATGGAAAACGCCACTCCGCTCATTTTTTTGAGCTTGCCGATCAGCCCATCCAGGTAACGATGGCGCTGACTCAAATTCAACACGACATGCTGTTTCAACGCCTCGAATCGGAAGACTTGGCACTGTTCTACATCAAGACGCCTGCCGAGATTGGCACGGTAGGACGCCACCGCCCTTCCCAAGAGACAGAGTCATCCTCGTCCTGAGCTGACGCACCTTTGAATCGGTTAAGGCGGCCGCGGTAACCAACGGCATCAAGGGATGGCTTTCACTGAGCCCCATTTGCGGACTCATCAGCTCACTCGTCGTAGAGAGTGGGCTGATGGTCCTAGCTTGGTAGCGTTGCTCAGCGAGGCGCCACCTAATCGACCTCATTTGCGTGGTTGCAGATGAGCAATGCAAGGCGAGACGAACAGCGTCCCGCGGTAGGCACCGGCTAGGGTGCGTCCCGCGACCACCGCCCACAGAGCAGTCAAGGCGACGACCAAAAAGGCACCGAAGACGGTAAGGAAACCTGACCCAAGCGTGCTTCCCAAACGTAGCGTCGTGACGGCATAGACGCCCAGTGGAAAAGTAAAACCCCACCATCCCAGGTTGAAAGGGATGCCGTGGCGCGCGTACTTCAGCGTGATCAGTATGGCAAGGCTCATCCACCACAAGCCGAGTCCCCATAGTAGGATCCCGCCAATTACGCCTAGCCCCTGCGCGACGGCGCCAATTCCGGCCATACCGTGAGCAGCGAAGATGACCGGCGCGTCGCTGCCCATCACGAGCAGACCCAACGCACCTGTACCAATGGGGCCAAGCGATAACCAGCTCGATGCAGCCATGTTCTCGTGAGGCAGCTTGTGCAGTGCCATCCGCAATAGCAGGATCACGAGGACACTTAGGGCGACAGGTACCGAATAGGCCCAAAGCACATAGCTGGTCACCAGCACGGTGAATTGGTGCCCGCCATCGGCTAGGTGCGGTGCCAACAGCCCGCCACTGGCAGCGGCCACTTCGGCGGCTACCACAGGTAGCAACCATACCGCCGTCATTTGATCGATGCTGTGCTGCTGACGAGTAAACATCAGGTACGGAATCGCTACTCCGCAAACCAGTGCCATGGCCGCATCGACCCACCAAAGTCCGGTGGCAATCGTGACAGCCACCTCACCCCATCGTGGCAGCCCAAAGATCAGCATCCCGTTGATGATTGTTGCCAACCCCATCGGAATGGTGCCGAAGAACATCGATACGGTGGAGTGGGCAAAAATTTGCTTGGCTTCGTTGTAGAACAAGATCCAGCGAGCGGCATACAAGCCGCTGAATAGAACGAAAAGCAAAATGTTGAACAGCCACAGTCCTTCGGCGATCAGACGCAAGCCGGGTACCGACGCGGGAAAACTCGCTAAGGCGATTGCCAAAATACCGGTGCCCATCGTTGCCGCAAACCAGTTGGGGGTGAACTGGCGAACGACTTCGAGCGGCTGCTTGAGCTGGCTGAGCGGCTTGCCGCCGGTGCGCAGGGCTATAGCATCCTTTAATGTCATGAGGTGAGCTCCGCTGAAGAATGCAAACAGTCTAGCCCGGCTCGATTATCTGAAAAATTGAATATGATATAAAAAGTAATCTACTAAATAGATAAGCAGTCCCCGCTGTCCGCAGGGACTGCTCCACGATCAAGGCTTCGCGACGTGCCAGACTTGATTGACACCTTCACCGGTCGTTTCACCGGGCTTGCTGTCCTTTACCCAGGTATAGAGTGGCTGCCCCTTATAGGCCCATTGCTGGCTACCATCCTCACGCTGTACTACGGTATAGCCGTCACCGCTCTTGGCCCCTGCCGGTGCCATCAGCGGCGGCCAGTTCTTGGCGCACGGGCCGTTGCAGGCGGACTTACCCTCGCTGTCCTTGGTGAAGGTGTAAAGCGTCATACCCTTTTCATCCACAAGCACCTTACCCAAGGTGGTGTCGCCAACCTTGGCGGGCGTGGCCGCCACGGCCAGCCCTGTCATGGAGAAAATGGCAGTGGCAATCAACACTTGTCTGAGCATGCTGGACCTCGATGGTTATTGGTTATTGGTTATTAGTATTTCGATTGGAGCACTTGCACTTGCACGGGAGCACCTGGCGCATCGGCTGCACCAGGTGCGATGACGAGGTAGCGCTGTTCATCCGCCTGGGATTGCTGAACCAGTTGGCGTATCGGTCCTACCGCATTCACGATAGCTGCGCCGGCGGGATTGGTTTGAAAAGCGGCGAGAGACTCAAGAGCGCCGCTACCGTCTGCATGACGAGCCAACGCTAGTACATAGGGCTGCTTGGCCACCAGGCCCGTAACCGAGGCCTGCAGGACCTGAGTCAAGCCCTGGTCGAAAAGTGTCACCTGAGTGGTATGACGTTCGTGTTGACCCGGCGGAGCCAGGGCGATCTGAATACTCTTGGCGGCGCTCCCTAACGGCTTAAGATTTGCCAGCCCAGCGCCCTGGGTAGCGGCGCGGGGAACGTAGACCAAAGCCTGGGGCGCCTGCCCCACGGGTACAGTGGTTTCAACGCTATTGGTCAGCGTATTGATGACGGCCACACTGTCAGCATTCTCTAGTCCCACGTACAACCGCGTGCCATCTCCTGACGGCCAGAGACCGTGGGGCAAAGCGCCAACAGGAATGCTGGCGACTTGGCTGAAATCATCGGTTCGGAAGACCTTGACTCGATTTTCTCCGCCTACCGTTACATAGGCGAAGCTTCCGCGGGCATTGCGAACCAAGTTGACGTGATTAGTGATCGCGCCAGTATCAAGCGTCTTAATCAAGCTGAACGGCGGTTTGGCTGCGAACACCTGGGTCTTACCGACATCTTTTAGGGTGAGCCAGACCTGTTGGCCATCTGCAGACGCAGCGATGTTGGGGCAGAAGGGACTCGCCTGAGCGACGCGGCCAACAATTCGATGCTCGGCAACCGAAACCACTACGGTTTCCGGAGTGAACGAGGAGCAGACGTAGCCATAGCGGCCATCAGGGGAGAAGATCTGCATGCCAGGGCCTGGCGGTACGCCAATTCGCGTCTTCTCTTTGAAAGTCACCGGGTCGATCACGGCGATATAGTCCTCGCCCCGTACCGTGACCCAGAGCTCTTTGCCGTCAGGGGTGAAAAAGGCTTCATGAGGCGCGCGACCCAGATAGGTTTTACCCTTCACCTGGTTGTTGGCGGTGTCGATGAAGGACACGGAGTTCGAGCCTATCGCTACGACGGCCAAGGTTCGCCCATCTGGCGAAAATCCCAAGCCATGCACCAGTAGCTCGCCCTTGTACAAAGGACTCAAGTTCTTGGGTTGGCTGTCGCCTAGGGTGATGACGCCGAGCAATTTTTCCGTGCTGGGATCAATCACCGATACCGTGTTGGAGAACTGCTCCGCCGTATACACACGGTCTTGGGAACTAATCGTGATGTCCGGTTGTGCAGCAGCACGCGGAACTTGACCGGCTGAAGCGGTGCAGGAGATTACTAACAACACAGCGGCGAGCGGGGTGAGCGACAATCGAGGCATGAGGATTACCGAGTTGGAGAGGCGGGCAATTCAGAAAGCGCCTGCTGCATGACGGCGATTTCCTGTTGTTGGGTGACAATGATCTCTTGGGCCAGACGGCGTAGGCGTTCGTTATGGCCATACCGCAATTGGATCCGTGCCATTTCGATCGCACCCTGGTGATGTGCCGTCATCTGGGTCACAAAGTCGCGGTCTACGTTGCCACTGCTGGGCTTGTGCATCGCGGCCATCATCTGATCCATGGCCTGACGGTTGTCGGCCTGCGCCGTGGCGGCGCTGCTATCAGGTTCGGCCCAGGCAATGGGAAGCACGAGCACCAGAAGGGTGACTGCCAACAACGGGTGTTTGACTGAAAACACGTGGCGCTCCAGCAGACTGGTGAGTTTCCAATGCAGACGTTTGTACGGTCTGGGTTATTCCATACCTACAAAAATAAAAATTGTGGGGAATAAAAGGTCAGCTCAAGCGTCTGTCAGCGATACCAGGGGAATGTCCATGCTTGATGACGCCATGCTTTCTCAGCTACTACCGTCTCTGCGTCGCTTCGCAAGATCGCTTACTCGTCACGAAGCCAGCGCCGATGACTTGGTCCAGAGTTGTCTAGAACGGGCGCTTACGCATGGGAACACGCGCTGTCCCGCCGGTGATGTGCGAGCCTGGCTGTTCACCATCCTGTACCGCCAATTCGTTGATGGCCGACGTCGTGAGCGCCGCTATGGTCGTCTGTTGGAGTGGCTGGGATTCCAAGAGGTCCCGGTTGAGCCTTCGGCTGAGACGATCTATCTGGATCAAGAAGCGTTGACGAATCTTGAGAGACTCAATGACGAACAGCGTGCCCTGCTGCTGTTGGTCGCGGTGGAAGGCATGAGCTATCGCGATGTATCACAGGCGCTTGGCATTCCACTGGGAACCGTCATGTCTCGTTTGGCGCGGGCACGCGCGGCCTTGAGACAGATCCACGAAAGTCCTTTGGCTACCGCCGCTTTGCGAGTATTGAAATGATGTATCGACCTCCTACTCCTGAAGAGTTGATGGCTTATGCCGACAATCAGTTGGATGCGCTGCGGCACGAGGAGGTGATGCGCTATCTTGCAACCCATCCGGAAGATGCCGCACGGGTAGCTGATATCCGCGAGCAGAATCGTCGGCTACGGCTGATTTTTTCTCCCGTGCTTGAGCCTTTACCGACACACCTTATGCCAGCAGTCGTGCGACACCGGATAGTCGCCAGACGTAAAAGACGTATGACTTATCTCGCTTCGCTAGTGCTGACGTTAGGCCTGGGTAGCGGCTTAGGGTGGCAGGCACGGGAATCGATGCTGCGGCGGGCGCACGTTCCAATGGCGGATGCCGTGGAGGCTTATCGACTATTTGCGAGCGCCGAGGGGCGGCCGCCAGTCGATGTAACCGGCCAGGACGGTGCGATTCAGCATTGGCTTGAAAGGACATTTGTGCAGGCGCCCGCCCTCCCTAACCTGGAGCGCTTCGGCTTGATCCCAGTGGGTGGTCGTCTCATGGCCACGGACACCGGCGCCGCCGCGATGGTGCTCTACCGGGATACGAAAGGGCGCCAAGTGATCTTCTATGTGCGGCATCCCAACAGCCAGCGCGACGTTGGCCACGGATCTCGTAGGGAAAGCGATGTTACGGCTGACTATTGGTCAGGACAGGGCTACAACTTTGCGTTGGTGAGTCCTAGCGAAGCATCGTTTGATACCTTGCGTGAGGCGATCTCGCAGAGGCCACCTCTCTAGTTCCCGTTCAGACCAGTGCTCGTTGCTTGAAACCAACCCTGTCCAACATTTGGGGGTCATTTCACCAACGGCGGAGCCCTTTCTGGTAGGGCTTTTACCCTTGAAGCCCCCTTCCATTCCCTCCTTTGCTCCAGCCCATTTTCGCCTCTAAACCCTTGAATGATGTGACAGATAGCTCATATCCCGTTAGGCCTTAGCACGATAAAGCTGTTGCAGGCTAGTGAGCTGGGGCGTATAAGTGGTGTCATTCCGGCACTACATCTTTGTGAGGGGTCTAGAAGTAATGGCCACTTCTATCACTATTCCTGCGCAAATCGGTCATGCTATCGGGCGTTTGCTTTCTGCTGTTCTTAACGCTGAAGCTTCTGCCTGGCGTGTCGCTAGAAAAGCAGGCTTGCCAGCTTTTGCGACTGGTGGCCTACGTTGGACAGTTAGGGCGCTAGCCATCTTGGTCATGGCCTACATCTCACTGTACCTCCTACTTCCGGTCTTGCTTGTAATCGGCTTTGGATTGGTTTTTTCCAAATTGCCAGCTGGCACCACTGAGCTGTTCAGTTCTCACGTTTACCGGGACGGTATTGAAGGTTACGGCTACTATTGCGAAGTGAGTGGTAGACGGATCTCTTGATCCGCCTATCTTCTCTAGATCTACAGTTCTACGCAGTCGTCACTTCGCACCATTCGCAGCCACTTTTTGAGCCACATCAGCACCTTTCTGACTTGATGCCTTAGCGTCCTGCGTGCCTTTGGTCAGACCATCAGCTAGCCCTCCCACCCTGAAGCCGGCCCAAGTCATCGCAGTCATCCAAAACGCCGGCAGGATCAGAAACATCGCGCCCATGACGTAGTTCAGCAGCATGTCTCCCTGCATGTTGCTCAGGCCGATGATGGGGTCGAAGTTCGCGTGGGGCGCGGTATTATTTACCTTGTAGATCCCCGTGCCATACAGCGCGTCCATGATGGTGCTGTCTACCCACCTCGCCAGTTGCAGCCAGAAGTCCACGAAGATCAGTGCGAACTGGGCAAACGTGAGTGTCATGGCCACCTTGAGGTCATAGGTACCCAGTACCAGCACAATGGGGATGCAGATGATGAACGCCATCTTGAGGAAGGCCATCACCATCGGCGCGGCTTGCCGGACGCTGTCCATGGCCGGGAAGTAAGCGAGTGAGCCCACTGCTTGTCCCAGGCCAGCCGTGACCCTGGCGGCATCGTTGTACAGCGAACTGCCGATCTGGCCACCGTAGTCCCCGTAGACCTGCCCCTGTGTCAGCGTCTGCTTCTTCGGAGACACCAGGTCCCGAATCACGGAGTCATTCACCTCGTCCTGAGACATGAAGCTTGCCCACTTGGCCAGCTTGGCCAGAATGCCCGGCTCCACCTGTGCCAGCAGTCGTGCCCTGAGCCCCTTGGAGCCGTCCGACCACCACTGGGTGCAGGTGGGATAGCCACCGCCGCCGGTAGTCAGTGCCAGACCCGCGTCCCGGGTAGCATCGTAGGGCCATGCTGTACGCGGGGTATGGGAGCGGAAGCCCGAGCTGCCATCGCTGTAGTAACCGCTGGTGCTGAGGAAGTACTTCGAGCCGATCCAGCTAACGTCCAGGTACTGCTTGTCGGTCAGGGTAGGCTGGGTCATGAACAGCTTGGCGCGAGCCCGGGCGTAGCAGTCGTTGGTGAAGTCGGCGACCTCCTGGGCGAGGAGGGGGTTGTCGATCCGCTCCGCATTGACCTCCATGCGCAGCTGCTGCAGATCCTGACCGCAGGGAATGCTGGCCACGGCACCCGCCGCCATGCCCTTCGACAGGGCGTGGACCACCATCCACCAGACCGGCACTTGGGCGCTCTTGCCGTTAAGGGTGCTGAACGACGTTCCCCAGCCCGTTCCGTCCGGCTTGGGCACGTCGACCTGGCATTGCTTGGAGCGGGTCTGGTCGTACTGGATGGTCGAGAAGCTGACGTTCGCATTCGGAAGCGGCATCAGGCCGAGCATGATGACGACCAGGGCCACGAAGAACCGGTTCTCGATGCGCGCCAGGCTCAAAGCCCCCTTGTTGCCTTCGTCCTGGCCTTCGCCGCGGGCGCGCAGCCACTCCTGGATGATGATGGCGGCGAACGGCGCGGCAAACAGTCCGGTCCCACCGATCATCTCCCAGATGCCGCTGTTGATGATCCAGCCCACAAGGGTCAGGTAGTACTCGAGGTAGTCGTTGGTATAGAGCTGCATGGCAATCTCCTACAGCACGCCGGCGTTGCGCAGTTCAAAGAGGCCGATGACCACCAGGGCGAGCCCCTCACAGCGATAGATACGACCGCGCTCATCGGTCGCCGCCATCAGCCGGCGTCTCACCGGCCACCAGCAGCAGATCAGTCCGGCGTACAGGCACAGCCGCCACACCAGGAAGTGGCCACGATGCTCGGCCTGCCACTGGCGGTAGCTCTGCAGGTCGCCGAAGCCCCAGGCCGTCACAAGCACGAAGCCCAGGGCGATGGATACCGCCAGCAGGAAGGGCCAGAGCAACGACCAGGTCAGACGAAGGCCGCGCCGGCCGAGCCGGAGTCCGGTCCGAACGCGCTGAGTCCACGAGTATGTCGTCATGGTCACTCGCCTTTCTTCGCCGGGTTCTCGGTGCGATCAAGCCGGTTCGGCAGCGGATCGCCCTGGAAGATGCCTTTGGAGGCGTCCTTGCGGATCGAGGCACGCTGCAGGATGGTGGTCGGCGAGTTGCCGGCCAGCTCCCGGCGCATGTCCAATTCGGTCTTGAGGTTCTGGATCTCGGCCTGCAGGTTGGCGGCGTTCTGGTCGACCTGCGTCTGGGCGACCTGATTGGCGGCGACGTTGGGCTCCTGGCGGCCAGCGGCCAGGGTACGGACCAGCGACAGCGCCTTCTCGATCACATCGGCCAGGGACACCTCCGACACGAGCCGCTTGGCCAGTACGTCCTGGTCTTGCTCGGTACGCAGCGATTCGATGATGCCGCGGGTGATCGGGATGGAGTTGCTGCCGGCAGCGGCCAGGTTCTCGGCCGTCATGGGCTGGGTGCCGGCGATCAACGCATTCACCGCCTTGAGCTTGGTGTCGTAGGTCTCCTGAATCAGCGGGGTGAGCCCCACCCCGGCCTGGGTCACCGTCTTCTGGCAGTTGTCGCAGGTCTGCTGCTGTTGCTCGCCCAGGACGCGGGTGGCAAAGGTCGCGGCTTCCTGCGGCGACGACCAGGTGCTGCAGACCAGGCCGCCATTGCAGCTGCTGGTCGGGATCGAGCCGGTGGCGGTGGGCGAGCGGCCGCTCAGCAGGTTGTAACCGGCCTTGGTGACGTCGCTGACCACCTTGATGGACTGCTGGCCACTGCCTCCGGCCTTGCTTCCACCGACCCAAGTTACGCCCTCATTCCCGCTCTTCTGCTCGACCTGGTTGATCGCGGCGACCGCATCGGTGGTGCCGGCGGCGGCCGACTTCATTGCCTCCCCCTCGGCGAGCTTGTTCCAGCCGACCTGGCCGCCGGCGACATCGAGCATCTTGTCGGCGATCGCGCGGCAGGTGCCCTTCGAGCGATCAAAGTCCAGGCGCGCCTGGCCAATGCCGTTGGTGATGAGGTTATACAGGCCCGGGTTGGCGCGCTGCAGGATCAGGCCGGGCAGGGAGGCAACGGCGCCGGTGGCGTTCTGCAGCACCGAGCTCATGATGGTCTGGAAGCCCTGAGTGGCGCCGTTAAGCTGGTTCTGCAGGGTATTGGTGAGGCTCATGTTTCCGCAGATCAGGTTGGTGTTCCAGCCACCGCCAATCTGGATGCTGTCCATGTTGCCGACGCTGCCCATCGACACAGCATTGCCGCCGCCGATGCTGTAGAGCACGTCGTCACCGATGACGCTGCCCTGGGACTGCAGACGGTAGGGCTCGGCTGCCTGGACAGCGCTGCCGAGAAGAAGCCCGGCCAGGCAGGTGCTGGCCAGCAGGGTGAGGCGAGAGGTATTCATGATCGACGGCTCCCTGATCATTGAAAGTCGGTGCTGCCCAGGAAGACCTGGCCTTCACGCTTGCAGCAGCTGTAGGGGCGCCACAGCGCCCAGGCATAGGCGCCCATGGCGTCTTGGACGTGAGGGCCCGGGTTGGGAAAGGCAGCGCAGCTCTGGCTCAGCGTGGGCGTGAGCTCCTGCCACTTGCCCGTGGTGGCATCGCCCTCGAGCAGCTCGCCAGCGGGCCAGTAGCCGTCTTCTGGCTGGGCCAGCAGCGACTGGTAGACGTGGATCTGGCCAGAGCGCGTGACCACATCCCCGGCGCGCTGGGCCATGACCGCCGCAGCCTTGTAGTCGTCGGGCTGATGCAGGAAGCCGCTGCGCGGATAGACGTTGCCCCACAGGTCGCCAGACAAGGTGCCGCCCACTTCGCGCTTGCCCGGGATGAGGGCCTCCGGGTAGACGGCTTCGGGAATGCCGTATCGCCAGGCCAGGTAGTCGTAGTTGCTCAGCAGGTAGGGCATATACGCGGTACCGGCACCCTTGCAGACGTAGCCCGAGCCGCTGGCGAACTGGCTAAACGCATAGCCGCCCGGGTGGCCGATGACATCGGTGTTCTTGAAGCGGGCGCTGATAGTGGTGTTGGCCTGGGTCGCGCTGTCGCCCGGGTCGTTGCCGCCGGCGGCAACGCTGCTGACCGGGCTGAAGGACGCCATCTCCGTCCACGGGTTCTCGCCGGTATTGGCGTAGCTGGACACCACGGCATCGGGTACGAAGTGCCGGACCTTGGCCGAGGTCTTCACCTTGCAGCCGTAGGGGGTGCAGAACAGCCAGTAGCAGATGCCGACCACCTTGTATTCGAGGCAGTCGGGCGAGAGCGAGGACGACACAATGGTCGCGGTGGTGACCGCTGCGGTGGCCTGCAGGCTGGTGGCCAGCGGGATCGCCAGGGCAAGGCGCCTTAGACGCTGCACAGGCCGACTCATCGTCCACTGCTCCGGTAGCGCTCAATGCTGGCCACGGCGGCCGCCACGTCGGGCTGGCCATAGATCACATACTGACGATCCACCACGACGGCCGGCAGCTTGGCCACGCCCAGGCTCCACGCATCAGCCACGTCCTGGTGCGCCTTGGCGAGGTCACGTCCCAGCTGCTGCGCGGAGGCCGAACGCATCCGCTGCTGCATGATGGCTACGGCCTGGCGCAGATCCGCCGGCAGGCCTTCGGAGAGCTGCTGCTCAAGGCGTTCCGGGGCATCCAAGAGCACAACACGGGCGCCGGTGCTGTTGATGAGCGGATGAGCGGCGTCGGAGATGGCCAGCACATCCGCTGTGGCGACGGGGACACAGGCGGTGGCCAGGACAAAGCCCAGCAGGCGGGCTTTCAAGCCTGCTGAGAAGGTAGGGGGGGAAATGGACATGCGCGGTACCAGGCAGAGGAGTGGCTGGTACAGGAAACGCGATCAGAAGGGCTGGGTCAGCGGGAAACCATATCTACGTCGCTGGAGGTTGAGATACCCGCATCCGAACGGAAAGAGCCTGCTGCGGGTTTCCGAAGTAATTGCGACTTTCTGCGGGATTTCGCATGGACTGTTGTGGGATGGCTTTAATGGCCTCGGCAAAGCTCGGGGGGCTGCTATCGACCCAAAGCTGCCGTTGGCGGTCGACCCGTAGCTGACCTTCGGCGAGGGCGGTAAACGACCAGAAGCAGGTTATACGGGTGCTGTTCTTCGGCTACGCCGGCAGTTGGCAGATCACCTGCCTGCAGGTGAGGGCCGAAAAAATCGCGGTGGCCTAGATGACGAGTGGCTGACGCCTGCCTACGATCATATCCCTTACGACCATTTCCTTAGCTTGCTGATCTCCACACGGCGCGTCGCGGCGTGACCGCAGAGCTCGTTGCAGAGGTCGGCCGCGATCGCGCCCATCGAACAGATGTCCAGAATTGCGAGCAACGGACCTTCATAGCTCGTGGTCCTGTCAGTTATTACGTCGCAGACGGTGAGGATCCTATCGTCAGGATTGGTCTCGCTTCGTTCGAGCATCACCTCGAAGTTTGATGGGAAGAACGCCTCCACGTAGGAGGTAAGACTGAATTTATTTACTTGATGACTCATTTTTACCTCCACGTGCGACTTACCTAGCTTGGCAAAGGAGGGTACGTTTCGGTCAAGCGTAAGCGGATCGGATTTTCACCGAACTTTTGCCTTTGTCTTCAGACAACCGGTAATGGTGGCCACTGAACTGTGCACCGATTACCCCTTCCCATGCAGAGCATATATCGTAAACATGGGAGACAACGATGTCAGATATTCGAAGACCAAGAATTGATGCAGGAGCAGCCCCGGAAGACCTTCCGCCTACGCTTGAAGAGACTCAGGCACGGAACGCTCAGATCCGCTTAACCAAAATTGCAAAGCTCCGTCAACAAGCGCTTTGCGACCGCTCGAAGGCGGCCGATAGGAACGAGAAAGTGAATCCCTAACAATAGGGACCGTCGGTAATAGTGGCCACTGAACGAGCGTGTGTTTTCCACTTCCAAGCTTATGAGGCCATTTTCGGCCTCAATGTGAGGTGGTAAATGATCACTACGTCCAGAGTCTTCCAACGCTTCAGTTCGCCGATTGCGCCGGCCATGATAGTGAGATCGCTATTCGGGATTGACGCGGCTATCGCGGGTTCTCGTTTCGCGCAGGCGACTGAGCCTGATGCGGTTGAACCCTTGGACCCTGACCAGGCCGACCCAGCAAATCAGCCTGATTCCGATTTGGACGCTCCGGAAGATCCGGTGACGGGCGATATCGACGACCAAGAGCCAGCGCCTCGCTAGCTTAATTGCAAACCAAACAAAGCCCAGCCATTGCGCCGGGCTTTTTCTTTTCTAAAGTAAAAAATGGATCCATCTGACTGGGGCGGTGAAAATCTGGTTAGATGGGGCACGGCCGGCGGCATTGGTTTGGCCTGGGATCTTAACCAACTCTGCAAGTTCTTCTCCCGCGTCAATGCCGGTGTAACTAACGGCCACGCCGAGAATGACATCCTTGATCGCTGCAGTGTTTCGGGGCTACCTCTGCTTGAACCAAGATTTTCGCTAGAGAACCGGCTATTCAAGCCTCAGTGAATGACCTTAAGCCTATTCAAGTCAAGCTCAAGTATGCGGACTTTTTCGAGATTCTCCGCGTAACGCTGGAGCAGGATTTCTAAAACGGCCCTATCAGCTGATAATTTCAGTTATTCGATGCTGATTTTTTGCCGGGTGAGATGTTCGACTTCTCTGGTGCCAACGTACAATTTTCTTGCTTCGCTCATTTTTCAATTCCATTCGTAGTTGCCGGCATACCAGCACCATAAGGAGGTTTTTACGTGCCAGTAGCAAGATGCTTTACTTTGAATATCATGCCTTAGCTCGCAAAGTCTGCCGAGTTAGCTCCTCGCCGTGTTAAATTTGCGCAAGCGAAACGATAATGAGAAAATCCCAAAATTAAGCGATGCACTTCGCATTTTAGGTCGCGACTACCGTCTCGCTAGGTCTCTTGAGGTCTTGCGTCAGATTCCAATAGAAAGCGAAACGCTTTTAAAACGGTCTCTTGTCGTTCTTGAATTTCGACAATGCATAGACCCAGCATATTGCGAAGAGCTTCGGTATCAGCTGTTCCATGACATTCATAAATTTGACGTAGTAGCTGATTAATGGCGTCTTGTTCCGCTGAGTACCGCTCGAGCAGCTCTATTCCGTGCTTTCTATCCAGCTCTTTCATGCCACGCTCCTATAGTGAGAATCGCTACGATAACCATTCATGAGAGATAGTATCTATGGCAATATCACGTTTTCGCTCATCTGATGAGCGGTGGATAACAGTCTATCTTACCAGGTGTCTTCTCATTATAGCCTTTGGTTAGATGAGCGGAAATCGAAATGGACGACCTCCGACAGGCGCTGTCTGCGTTAGACCCACCTATAAAGCATTTTATTGAGTATAGGAGTAGTGGCATGCTTTTGACGCTGTTGGATATTGAAATTTACGCCAGTGTCTTCAGATTCATCACCCCTCGAACCATGCGAAGCGCAGAGGCCCTGAACCTGACAATACTTTACGCCATCAATGAATTGCGGGTTAAAGGCTCACATCTTCCACTAGATGCAGATACAGTAATTATCAAAGCCTGAGCTATACTAGCGGTCATCTAACATTGAAGCGCTAACGGCGAGCTGGAGATTACCCGCATATGCCTGGATGGCGGCATATTCTGGCAAGTCTATGGCGCAGATATATTTTCCGACACACTCCATTTATTGCCAGGCTGTATTGGGTTCGTTGACTTAAATAAGTCTGTCTATGGGCTGTGGGTTTTATTACACGATAGGCGAACTTCTTCACTGTTAGCTTTTTTCCTACCTGTCCGCTTTCGACCGATTTTAATCCAGTGATGAAGGACTGCTATTGGCCGTTTGCTGCCCCCGCCGAAGGGCAGCTCTGGGTCGATTGCTGTCATGCGCTATTTCGGTAATTTCAGAACTCCACAACGAGTTCGAAAGCCGGCGTCTGCTTCAGGTGAGATGTCTCAGCGCTGCCAAGGCACTGCCTACGGCTACCTGGTGCAGATGTTTCTCTTCTCGACGCCCCTGCCAATAGCCTCGGCGTTCGGCATACCGCATCGCGAGGGCGGTATCTCCTCGGCGAAGAGCAGCCAGCACCTGTTCATCTGCGATGTCACGAAAGAGGGTGAAGAGCAATCGCTCGGCCGATTCCATCGCTTCCCGCTCACTGCAGTAAGACTCCTGATGTTCATAGGCGCCCACTCGGAACAGCCACTGGTGACTGGACCCTTGGGTGACTCGTGCCAGCTGGATGGGCGGAAGTGCGCTGCCCGCTTCAAATGCGATCCTAAGCTTCGGTACTTCATCGGTGACACGGGGGAGGGAATACTAGCGGGATTGCTCATCGGCGTTGCCTGGCATTGGAGAACGGTGGCGCGGGGTATCCCGGCGTTGCATCTCGGCATCGATCATCCGCAACAGATGGCTGAGGCGGCTGTTGAGCCGCCGTAGGGTCCGATCGGAAAGGCTGGCCAGCCACGGCGGAATGTCATTAGCGCCGCTGTGCATCCGCACCTCCCTGACTCGCCAGCCAGTCCATGGCAGATAGCATGCCGGCTTCGTCGAGCAACGACGGAAGCCGGATCGTACGGCCAGACCGATTGTCACGGAGCTCGAAGGTCGGGGTGGCATCGATCCGCTTCTGCGCTGCGGTTGCGGTCTGCTCAGCCACTACCCGCCGCACGGTCGTATTGTCCTGGATGCACGCTTGCAGGTGCTGCAGCGATACGGCTGGTTGCAGGCCGAGTTGCTCGATCGGCACTGCCAGGCCGGCACCGTTGCCAGGGCTGTGCTGGTAGAGCGCTTCGACCGCCCGCCAGAACACCGGATTACCGCCCAGCCATCCCGCACACGTGACCAGCCGTGCTTCGTACTGGGCCGCATCGCCGTGCATGGGCAGCGGCAGGTGATGCCACTGCCAGTTCAGCGCTTCGTGCCGATCGATCAGCTGTTTGACCTGCAGGAAGGCTTCCTTGCAGTAAGGGCATTCCAGGTCGCCGTACTCGATCAGCGTGAAGCGCGCTTTGGCAGCCCCATAGATGAACGTCGGTGGCTCAGGAGTAACTCGTGGCTCTACTGTTGCGAGCCATCCAAAGAGGTGCCATAGGACATAGAGCAACACGGCCAGCAGTATGAGAGCCATTGCCGCTGGTTGCCGAGATATAGCTCCCCTAATCATGCCGAAGCCTCATGGGCAGAAGACTGATCGAGTTGCCGGCTCAACACGTCGCGATGCAGCACCTCCAGCAGCGCCTGTTGTGCGTCATCCGGCTGCGGATGCTTGACCAGCCAGTCCTTGAGCGCCGTGTCGAGCTGGGCCTCGATCTCACGGCGATCCACCGCGCGTGATTTCACTGCCTGCAGGTTGCTGATCAAGACCGGTGCGCAGATCTTCAGGGCCGTGAGCGTCTCGGGCAGGTGCGGCTGCCGAAGCAAGCCGGTCAGACTGTCGATGAGGTCCTGGGTGAATTGGTCCATCACTCTCATCGATGGGCTCCTCGAGCCGGTGGCAGCTTGAAGGGGTAGGGTTCGATCCCCCGTAGCCGGTCTAAACGGGCGGCGACGGCCAGCGCGGCGCCCAGCTCGTCGGTGCCGAGCTCTTCCATCAGCTGGGCGCGCTCCGCCTTCTCCTCTGGTTCCGTCATAGCCAGCGCCAGATAGAGACTAGGCGGTACCGCGCGGAAGAGCGTCTCCATCGACTTGGAGAGCACCACGCCTTCGGTATAGGCGCCGCTTTGCTTGCGCGCCGACAGCATCAGCTCCTTCTGCGCGGTACTCAGATTGCGGAATTTGGAGATTTTCTCGACTTCATCCGGCGGCATGTTCAGGCAGATCCACCACTCGATCATGTTGAGCATCGGCGCGCCGGAAATCGGGATGTCATCAATGTTCTGGGTCGCCAGCCAGAACCAGGCGCCGAGCTTTCGCCACATCTTGGTGATCTTCATCGCATAGGGCAGCAGCAGCGGGTGCTTGGTGATGATGTGGCCTTCGTCGGTCAGCTTGATCAGCGGCCGGCCCTTGTACTGGTCACGCTCAGCGATGTTGTTGATCGAGTTCAGCAGCGAGATATAGGCGATGCCGAGCTGCGCCTGATAGCCCTCTCGGGCGTAGGTGGCAAAGTCCACGACAGTCAGGTCAGCCTCTGGCCAGGGCGTGCCGGGGCGGTTGAACATCTCGCCGTCGGCGCCCATGCAGAACATCTCCATGGCTTCGGCCATCTCCTGCAGGCGCTCCCGTCGTGGCGCTGGCAGGCGTTCGTCACGTGAAGCTTCGCTCAGGGCGTCGCGCACATCTTGGGTGAGGACCGTCTTCTCTGCCTTGGAGCAGGCCTTGGCGGCATTGATGATGGCGTGCCGGATGGCAGCGCGGTCGGCGCGTGTCATGCGGGCGTCTTCCTTCTCTTCGCCGCCGGTGATCATCAGGCGAGCCACGATCTCCATCTCGCCGAGCACGTCGCGTTGATCGTCCTCTAGGTCGGGCTTCGGACTGCTGGCTTCGTCTGAGGCGTCGAGGTCCTCGGCATCGAGTACGGCCACGTGAGCCGGATCCTCAGCCAGGCGGATGGCGTCGGCGAAGGGTGCCAGGCTGACGCCAGCGCCGGGGACAAGACGGACCTTATGGACGGTCAGGCCGAGGCGCTGTGCAAAGTCCGCCAGTAGCCCGAAGCTGTTACCGGCTTCGGCCACGAAGATTCGCGGCCGGTAGATGGCCAGCCACTGGATCAAGAGGTTGTTGAGCGTCGCCGATTTGCCAGCACCGGTAGGACCAAAGACGAAGCCGTGTGCATTCATCTGCCGATCAAGCTTGCTGAGCGGATCGAAGGTCAGCGGACTGCCACCGCGGTTGAATTGAGTGATGCCCGGATGTCCCGTTCCGGTTGAGCGGCCCCAGATAGGTGTCAGGTTGGCGACATGCTGAACCAGCATATGCTGGGTGTACCACTGCAGTGCTCGTGGTTGGTTGGGATCGAAGTTGCCGGGGAGCCAGCGCAGGTAGCTGTTGAGAGCGGCCACCTCATCCTCGGGCCGCACCGGCTCAATGCCGGCGCTGGTCAGGGTGTTGGTGAGGTCGTTGCAGCGCTGCTCCAGCTCCTGCTCGTCTTTACCCCGGACATAGAAGGCCACGCTGCCCTGGTAGAGCTTGTGCTTGCGCCCGATCAGCTGACGGGCGTCCTTGATGGCCTCCCGTGTGAGGGCAGAGGCCTGGTTGTCGCCGACGGCCTTCTTGTGCAGGTTGTTGAGGTGAGCTTCGAGCGTATCCTGGGGCGTGGCCACCAGCGTGATGGCCAGTACGGTGTCCTCGGGCATCTCGTCGAAGAGGGCGTGCAGGGCATCACCAAAGTTGCGCTCGCCGGTCATGTGACCGGTCCTTGGCGCGGTGCGCAGCCGATCCAGCATCACCACACGATGAGGTTGACCATCGAAGAACCACAGGCCCTTCTGCGCATCCGAGCGAGGCTCACGGTACATCAGGCACTGGGAGAAATCGGTCCCACTGGCCAGGAAGGGAAGGGTGCCTTCGGCTAGCAACTCGTCCTGGTCGAAGGCGCTGTTGACCACCTCGAAGAACCGCTGCTGGTCCTTGGCCGAGGTGCCCAGGTGATCCGGGCACGGATTGAACCACTGCAGCAGCCAGTAGCGAATGGCGCGCTCGTCCATCCGGTGAGCCGTCACGCCGGCATTACGCAGCGCGCCGGTCAGCCGGCTGCAGATGTTCGCCAGGTAGGCAGCGGGCGCCTGCCCCCTGACCAGACCGTCGCCGATGCTCCGCCGGGAAACGACCATCCGGACGCGCCGATGCTGACCGCGCCAGGGCAGGTGGGATACGGCCGTGTCGTTGAATAGACCGCCAGGCTTGGCGATAGCATGCAGGTGGTGCTTCATCAGGCTCTGATAGAGCTTGGTGAATTCGGAGCCGCGGGCGCGCGGCTGGATGTAGTTGGTCAGCCCCGTGAGGTAGCCGTCGAACTGGGTCTCGTCGCGGGCATAGAACTGGATGACCCAGGGACTCTGCTCCAGCTCATCGAAGGCGTCCTGCAGGGCGTTCTCCAGGGCGTCGCGGGCCTGGCGAAGCCAATTGGCTTCGCGGCCCTCGGTACCGATCGGCACCAGGTCGAAGAAGGCGGCCAGCGACTTGCCGTCTTCCAGCAGCATCGCCTGATGCTCGGGCAGGTATTCGATCCAGGGCAGCAGGTTGGTGAAGCTGGGATTGACCTGGTGCATGTTGGCAATGTCAGCGACCGTCGCGGGCTTCTCCTTGCCCGTCATCCAGGCACCTGGCTCAGGGATACCGTGCGCTCTCAGGCGATCCAGGTAGCGCTGGTAGGCGGCTTCCTCGTCGACCTCAAGGGCGCGGGTGGCCCGGATGGATTCAGGATGAATGACTGGCTCAATGTTATCAGCTGGCTCATCAAGGGCTTGCTGGCTTTCCACCAGCGCAGGCTCAGCAGTCGAAGTATTGGGGGTCTTCTTGCCACGCAGGCGTTCGAAAATGCCCATCAGTAGTTCTCCACCCGCTCACCGGGCATGGCGTACTGCACACGCTGGTAAAGCGGGAAAACGGTGGTATAGCCGGGGATGGGTGCCGGGTCGGAGCCGGCCAGGTGCGGGAAGACGTACATGACCAGGTCCGGATTGGGCAGGCGCTTGAACTGGCTATAGATCTCGTTCTGCGCGGTGCGCGAATAGCCAACGTTGTCAGCCAGCGGCCGAGCCTGGGCCGTGTCCACAGGAGGGCGTAGCTCTGCCCGGGCATCGACGAGTTGGCGCCCCTGGCTGCTGCCGGCCGAGCCGGTGGTACCGGCGTTCCAGACGTCCATCATGGTCTGGTCGCCGTGGGGGAGCATCTTCTCCTTGTCGACCGCGCAGCCGCTGGCCAGCAGGGCCATCGCCAGTACAGCCGCTATCTGAAGTCGTGTGCGGTTAATCGAGGGCTGCCGAGGCATGGCGGGCTCCTGTGCGATAGTCGACCTTGCGGCCCTTGAGTTCGTAGTCGATGGCCAGCTCCTGGTCGAGGTGAATGGCCACCTTCGCCCCGGGCTGCACGTACACGGCGGCAAAGGCCTGGCCGTAGAGCTTGTTCACCCAGGTGGAGATGTCGCTGACACCCTGGTTCAAGATCTTCCCCATGGCCTCATTGCCGGACATCCCGGTCGTACCAATGGTGCCGTTCGGGGTCTGGACGTAGCTGGAGCTGGTGCCGTCGTTCTTGATGAGCGAAGCGGCGCCGGCGCCGGCAGCGGTGATGAGCGCCTGGGAGCCGATGTATTGGGCGGCGTTGCTACGGCGCTCGCCGGCGATGCAGGGGATGCCGTACGGATCGCTGATCCAGCCCATACCACCCTGGACAGCTGCGGGCTGGCCATTGGTGGAGGCGTTCTGGTTGTTCTGTCCGTTGCTCTGCTGACCAGCGTTTTCCTGGGGCGCCGGCAGGGTACGCACGGTGCCGTCGGTGAAGACGAAGGTCATGCTGCGGATCTGGCCGCGCACGCAAGACAGCGTCCAGTCGCCCGAGGCCGTCCCGCTCACGACGGCGCCGGCGACGTCGGGCAGGTCGATGCCGTTGGCGGTCAGGTTGTCGGGGCCGATCAGGGCCTTGAAGGGGTAGGGATCATTAACCGTGCCGTCAACCGGCACGCGGCCCACCAGGGCGGTCATGGACACCGAACCCATCAGCGTCGAGTTCTGCGGCAGGGTGTAGACCTTGCGGACCTTCTTGCGGGACTGCTCATCACCCCCCATGCCATCGGCTGCGCGCTGAGCGCCACCTGAGGCAGCGTCCAGGGTCTTCTGGCCAGCGGCGCCGAAGGCGGTCGGGAAGGCGAAACCGCTGGCGGCCTGGCCGCTGCCGGCAGCAAGAGGCTTGCCATTGGCGTCGACTGCGGTGCCATCCTGCGGCTCGATCCAGACGAGATCCGAGCCACCTTTCTTGAACTGATTGCCTTCCCCAGGAGCGATGCCTAGTCCGATTGGCATGTCGGCGCTGGAGCCGGTACCGCTGCCCGTCTGGTTGCCCATCCGCGATAGGGTGTTGAGCTGCTTCTGCAGACCATCGAACAGACCCTGCGTCTGCTTCTGCTGGTTCTCAAGGCCCTGGTTGATGCCCGCCTGGACGCGACTATCGACCGTGGTGTTGATGTTGCTCAGCTGGGCCTTGAGACCATCGTTCTCCCGCTTGGCCTCTTCGTTGTCCCTCAGGACCTTGTTCAACTGCTCTTTGAGCTGGCGACTTTCGACGACGATGGTACGCAGGGTGTCGTTGGCCGTGTCGCCCTCGATCCCCAGCGCCTTGGCCTGCTCAGGTGTGAGCTGGGCGGACTGTGGCTGTTCGGGCGTTTGTGGCTTGCCCTTACCAAGTAGGGTCACGCCGACATAGACAACCAGGACCAGAACCCCGAGCAGCGCATACTTGAGGAGCGGATTACTTCTGAGCTGCATGACGGGCCTCCGTGGTGACGCGAGGATCTGCGGCGCCCAGGCTGGGCAGCAGTGACTGGCCAAGGCCATGATCCCGGGTGACCAGGTAGAGCACCGTGGTGTCGCTGGCATCGCCCCGGGCGCCGAGGTAGGGGTGCTGGAAGGTCGCGGTCGCGAAGTCGCCCATGAGCTCACGCGGATCCAAGGCGAGACGCTGGCCGGTCTGGTTGCGCAGCTTCACGGCGGTCACCCAGTGATCGTCCAGGCGCCAGGCGCCCAGTTGGCTTGCCTCAACCGGGAGCGCCGGCAGCAGCGTCGACAGGTCCAGGCGCTTATCAACCTTGACCTGGGCGACGCCCTCCACCGGCTCCACGGTGCGCAGCGGCGCATAGAGCATCTGGGCGGCGTAGCGGGTGAGCACGACGGGGATAGGTGTTTCACGCTTGGGCGGCGCTGGCTCGTCCTCTTCCTCATCAGCTTGGCGGCTAGCCTTCGCTGACGATTTAGGGGCAGTCGCCGCGGGCTGACCGTAGCGAGTGGGCGTGGTGTCGCCCGGAACAATCTTGATGGGCTCAAGCGCAGCCTGGCCTTCCTGTGCTGGCGTTGCGGCGATGTCGACCAGCATGATCTCGCCGGTGGCCGCATTCTGAAGCTGCAGCCGGCTGGGCTCGATCGGGTCTTTCGCCCGTAGATAGATCGCACCGCCAGTGCTCTGCACCCTGAGCTTGTCAGCGATGGCGGGAGGGACGCCGACCCGAACGTTGGCATCAACGAATAGGATTCGCTCCTGGCCAACCACGAGCGGGATAGCCAAGGGGACACGTTCCCACTTGCGGATCTCGATGGCCTGGGCAAGGCTGCTGAGCAGCAGGCCGCCCAGCACCAGGGCGAGGGAGTGGCGGGATCTCATGGTGTACCTCGAGCTTTGACTTCGACGCCGGCCTCGATCCGCTGCGGCTGACCGCTGTAGCAGTCCCACTTCATGCCCCATGGGTTCTTCTCGGGATCGACGTCGGACCTGACGACATGGAGCGGGTAGCGGGTGAGCGCCGTCTTGACCTTCTCGCCACCCAGGTACTCGTTGGCAACGACATCCAGCATGACCGTCCACTCGCTATTGCCGAGCACCTGGACGCGGCGGGAGGGGTCGTCGCCGTAGCCTGATCCGGGGATCTCCGCGACGTTGCGCACGCGTTTGCGCAGCTCGCCGCTGTTGCGTTTGAGTGCTTCGTCCCCCTCCAGATAGGCCTTGCACGAAGGGGTGATGAAAGGGGTCAAGCGGGCGATGTTGTCGCTGTAGTTCTTCTCGCCGTCAGCTGGCCAGCTGTTCATCTGCTGGAAGATGTAGAAGGCGTAGGAATAGACCGACTCGGGAGGGATCTCCCACCAGGGGCGTGTGCTCCCGGAACGTAGGTCAGGCGGCACGTGCACGGTCAGATCCTTGGGCGCGCTGTACCAGCCGTAGCCGTTCCAGATCGCGATACCGCTGACCAGGCCCAGGGCAAGGCGCAGGGTGGTGATATGGGCGCTCTGCGAATCGGACAGCTTCCACGCGCGGCTCATAGCCCCACCATCCGCTTGCAGGTCCAGGCACCACTGCGGATGACCAGGCGGCGACCCGCCAACCCCCAATGCGCAAGGCGCCACTCGACTTGGCGCCAGAGCCAGGTTTCCGGGCGGCCGCGCTTCCAACGGCGCAGGATCCGTCCTGCGGATACCAGGCCCAGGGCGCCACACGCCAGGGCGGCGAAGATCGGCATGGCCGGTGTGACGACAAACGCAAACGGGATGCCGACTGCGAATCCAAATGCAGCACAGATGCCGACCGTGGCGAACATCTCGTCCGTGGTCAGGCCGCCGACGACGACGGGTTGGGTGTTGAGGCGATTCGGCAGGAAGCGAAGGGTGCCGTCCTCATGCAGGTCTTGGGTGATGTCCATCGGCGCGGCCCTGCCTTACATGATGCCGGTGGCTTTGGTGACGATGAAGATCACCAGGCCGATGAGGACCACGCCGACGGTGATCGTCACGCCCAGGTCCTTCCAGGTTTTCTTCCCCACGTGGATCTCGTGGTAGACGGTAATGCCGTGAGCGGCGACGACGATCAGGCAGAAAGCACATATGGCTAGCGCAAACAGAGAGATGAGGTCGAAACCGTAGTTTTTCAGCGTTTCCAGCCAGGTAGACCCTTCGCCTCGCGAGGGAGCTTGGGCTTGGGGAAGGGCAGCTTGGCTGATTGCCGGTAGCAGGGCGGCGCTTACCAGGGCGACTTGTGTTCCGGCGCGGGCGCCGAGGGTGAGCAGGTGTCTGAGGGACAGCATGGATTTCTCCTCGAGGGGTTAATGCAAAATGAGCCAGGACAGTGCGCAGTAGAGGAGCAGCCCACGTATGAGGGCGCCCTTGGCAGCGGCGGCTTTGAGGTTCTGATTCGCCCAGCCCTTGTAGAGGCTGATGGAAAGCCAGGCGAACCAGAGGGTGACGACGGCCATGGCCACCGATAGCCAGAAGGTGTTGCTGGCCGCCGGCGTAAGGCCGCTGGCCGCCTGAAAGGCAGCGGTCTGCGCGGCGGTCATGCTCATGGCTGGGCGCCTTCACGCTGGTACTGGCCGGAGAGCTCGGCCGCATCGCGCGGCTGGGCACGGCTTGGAGCTAGGTAGTCCTTCAGGCCCTGGCGGATCCGGGCGATGTCAGCGGCAAGACGGTTGTAGTCCAGGTGGTAGCGGGAATTGCCATCGCTGGGCAGCTCAGCGCTGCGGCGGGCGACCGCCTCAACGGCGTTGAGCTGGCGGATCATCACGTCGACGTTGGCTTGCTCGCTGGCGGTGCCGGCGGCGCAAGCGGCGCCCGTCGTCAGTCCAAGCGTGAAGATCAGGCCACTGACGAGACCGAAGCGGGCGAAGAGCTTGCGTGGAGGAGGGGACAGTTTCACAGCGGGACCCTGGGCTAGCGGGTTGATGCCGCACAGGATGCCGAGGGCCACCAGGGAGGTCAGCGGGAAACCATTACTGCACCTAAATAGGTTGTAAACCCGCTTGGTTATTGGCTCTGCGAGGGGCTGATGAGACGCTTGAAAAACAGCAGAAAGCCGGTGGCCACCGCGTAGCCCACGCCCCAGCCCTGGTTGCCCTGGGCGGTCTGCTGACCGATCTGGGCGCGTCCTTCCAGCACCGGCTGCACGCTGATCAATTCCCAACCGTCAGCGCCCAGAGCCTGCAGACGAGCTTGTCGTTCTGGATCGGCCAGGAAAGCAGCGACGTCAGGGGTGCCTGTCTGCTGTTCGTGCTTGAACATCAGCCAGCCGCGCTCTTGGACGCGGTAGGTGAGGGGGGAGAATTCAGTGTGGTATTCGAAGCGGGCAGGGGACATGGATGGCTCCAGTTCGATGGGGCGGCCATCGTCCTGTGGTCCACAGTAGCCTCACCAGGCTAAACCGTATTCAAGTCTCATGAGGTTACTACGAAAGCCTCGAACGAACCGTTTGGCTGTACTGTCATCAGAGAATTCACGGAAGGTCGTATGACCGATATTGCGTTTCTTCCTGGAAATGCCAAACAACTAAAACTATGTCTCTACTTGTCTCGTCAGGGTGTCGATTCCTGCCAGGTAGCCGCCTTATGCAGTGGACCTATCTTTAATAGCGCTATGGGCTTTTTCATCGATTTTGTTTCAACTAGCTCAAAGTCAGAAATTTTATCGTTATTGGATATCTTACCTATGAGAGTGGTTTCTCCGTAAAAGCCTAGCACAATGCTATCGGATGCCACCCAGTAATAGGCTTGTCTGGACGCTTCCTTTTTTCCAGATAAAAAGAAGATTGCGACAAACACGAAAATTCCGATAGAGCCGAAAAGTATATATTTTGCGGTTTTTCGATATCTGTCAAAATTCGCTATGGCGTGCTCGTTAGGGGTATCAAGCTCGTTGCCTATTTCTGCATAATGACCGTTGATAAGTAGAGCAACTATTGCAGAAGCAACGGAAATTATTCCAAAAGCCCATTGCCATTGCGTCGTAAGAGATAGATAGGATGCTCCTGCGCACAGGTAAAAAATAGTCATTGCGCAAAGTACATAGCGCTGCGAAGTATGCGTAACTCGAACGCCGTATGCTATTGTGCTTGTAATAATAATTAAAAATAACGGTGGGTATATGTTTGTAATCATCGGAATGATCGGTAGCGAAGTTATCTGAATAAAGCCCGTGGGTGCTCCAAGGTAGCTTAGGCGTCCGTACTCAGAAAAGCCAAAAAGTATATATGCTAAGGGCCCTAGTAAAGTAATGGCCGATAAAAATGCTGTGAGGACGTGATTTTTTTGAGTCATGTCTATTCTTTGTATTACAATCTTCTTAGAAATATTTGCAACCTCATAGCTTGAGGGTGCAGAGCGTCAGAGGGTTCGATCCTTTGAAAATAGGCGGGAAAGCCAATTGCCAGGCCTTGTGTTGGCTTCTGATTGAAATCCACTTAGCCAACTTTCGTAATCCTCATCTTTAGGCAAAAAGCCTTCACTTTTCAGTTTTTTAGTATCTATCTTAATAAGAGTTGCATTAGATTTTTTTAGATACTTCCTATTTTTTTCAACCAAAGCTCCTCCGTGTATACTCAAGTCTTCGCAAAGCTTTACACCAAAAAATATGATGTCGTCGGTGTACATTTTTATAGCGGTCAAAGAACTGCCGTATTCATTGTTTACATTACCTGATTTGCTAGGTGCTCCTAAGTATAGGATCGCGACAGTTTCCGGGTCATGGGCGCCGATTTCTTTGAATTTTTCTATGATTTCGTTTCGTTTGGTTATAGCGTAATTATGATTTCCTATAGCATCTGAAAGCGCGCTTGCACTTGCTATCGCTCTTCCTGTTGCCGTAATTTTGCTGAATACAATTTCTAATAATGTAGAGATTGGTGGGGTCAGTTGTTGTAGAGTTGTGAAGTTTGGCGCAATTTCTAAAGGTGCGCTTTCTTGATGATTTGTCTTTAATTTTTTCAAATGGTTTTGATAAGACAATTTGTCTTCATCATATTGTTTTGTTAAATCGTTCAGGAATTGACTTTTTACAGCTGCGCCTAGGTTTGTTATTGAAATTGCCAATGTGGTTGCACTGTTTATATTTCTTATTTCCTTTGTGAGTTCTTCACGAATTTTTGATTTTTCCGCTGTCTTTTGGGCAGCATACGCGCCCGCAAAGGCCCCTGCTAGTGAAGTGGTGAATGCTGAGTTACTGGCTTCTTTCAAAAGGCTAATCAAATTGAGAAAGGAGCTGTAAAGTGTTTGGTGTTGCGTCGCTAGTTCTTGGAGCCAGATTTCAAAATTCATGGTTGATAAGTTCTATATAGTGTGTGTGAGATGAATTTAGTGCTTGAAATATAAGGTTGAGCTCTTAAGTATAGAACTGATTTATGGGGTAAAAACGGTCCTAAAGCTAAAAAATGTATTCTTTCATCTTGAGTGTCCTAGCCTTTTAAAGGCCAGCTTTGACTAGGCTCCCGTACGCATCCTTGTACCGCTGCATGATGTCGATCAGCAGCGAGTTTACCGCCAGGATCTGTATAGCCCGGGTCACAGACACGTATAGCAGGTTCAGCTCATCGTCGCGGCTGGCCCGGTCAGTCTCCGGCGCGAGGGGATCCGCGCTGAAATCGTCGTAGAGCCCCACGAAGTCCCACTCGAGGCCCTTGGCTTTGTGCGCGGTCGTCAAGGTGACTGTAGCGTCTAGTTCGCTGGCCGCCGCGCAGCGCCGCAGCTGCTCGATGCGCTTTGGCAGGTCGAAATAGGCCTCGATGATCCGCACCGAGCGCTGCATCTCCGGATCCTGAGTAGCCTTGGCGATCTCTTGGTACTGCTCGAAGTCACGGTAGTCGCGCAAGAGCTTCTTCTGCTGCACCAGGTCATTGCGACCTCGGCTGAACTGGAACAGGTCCTCGAGCTCGCGCAGCGAGTAGCTGTCGATCCCGCCAATCCAGAACATGCGGTGACCACCTTGCTTCTCCAGGCGCAGGGCGTTCTCGATCACGCCGCTTACGGTGCGATGCAACCAGGTTCGGTGGGCAAGGTCCTCGGGCAGCGATCGCTTGACCAGGGTGCGCTGGCCGAGCCCCTGCAGCTTCACCGTCTCGCCCTTGAACGACAGGATGACGTTGGCCACGTGGGCGACGGCCGGGCCGAAGCGGAATGACTGGGTCAGGTAGTGGCTCTCGGCGTCCGCCATCCAGGTCGCGCTGAGGGCATCCTGGGCACCACGAAAGCGGTAGAGCTGCTGGTGGCGATCGCCGACCATGACCTGGATGGTGCGCTGCCGCTGCACCAGGTCGGCGATTACCGGGTTCACGTCCTGGCCCTCATCGAGCAGGATGGCGCCGAAGCGGTTGGACAGGTCCGGGCGGCTCATCTGGTAGAGCTTGAGGTAGCCGTCGTGGGTGATCTGCACGGTGGCGTCCTGCAGGTCGATCATGCGCTTCCAGACGCTGATGGCCATGCCCACCACCTGCGTGATCCGTCGCTCCTGCAGCGGCGTCAGGCCGCGACCGTCGTAGCGGGTGAAGTGCCGGCCGTCCAGGGCCATGTCGGCACTGGCCGTGAAGGTGTTGAGGGTGTTGACCACGTCCCTGGCCAGCTCCCAGTCCTGGGTATCCAGCACCCGGGCGACCTCGGTGATGCGCAGGTTGCCGGCCTGCTTGTGTTGGTACTGGGTGCCATAGACGGCATAGGCGAGGCCGTGGGCGGTCTTGCAGGTGACGTTGCGCGGAAAGCGATTCTTCGCCGCCATCTCCACCGACTTGTTGTAGCAGAGGTAGAGCATCTTCACGTCAGCATGGGCGCTGGCGTAGCCCACCAGGGTTGTGGTCTTGCCGGTGCCAGCAAAGGCCTGGATCAGCAGCTTGCGGGCGTTTGACGCGATGGCGGGGGCTTGCTCAGGGGTCCACTGCATGGGGTAACTCCAGATCGGCTGGGACAGGGATTCAATACCACCCCTGCATATTGATGGGCGTGAGGGCGCTCCTTGTGGCCAGGTTGCGGCCGCGGAGCAGGCCGGCGGCTACAGGTACTTCTTGAACGAGGCGGTCGTGAGGTTCACCGACAAGGCCAGCAAAGCTGCACACGGCAGCAGCACCAGGAGCGGGCTCAAGCTGAACGGCAAGGCGAGGTAGAGCGACCAGGGCAGCAGGGCCAGCGGCAACATGGTGCTCCGGGCCTTGTGGTAGAAGTAGCTCGACTCGCGGCCCGCGCTGAACTTGCGGATGTCCCGCCGCACCAGGCCGTCGATGAATCCAACCAGGGTGGCCATGGCGAAGAGCGGTACCGCCAGGATCAGGATCACCAGGCGCACGCAGAACACCAACACGGTGAAGAGGGCAGACAGGCCGTAGGTCTGCACCGTGGTGATGCCTTGCGCGGCCATGTAGCGCAGATCCAGCTCGCCACGTGGGCCGGCGGCGGCCAGCTGCTGCATCCCGGTCAGCCAGTGGATCAGCCCCGTCTTCACGAACAGCCAGTCATAGAGCAGCCCCACCAACCAGGTCGCAGTGTGCCCGGGCTCCTGGACCACAACGCTGGACAGGAAGCCCTGAGACAGCCAGGCCAGTTCGTGATCGAGCATGCCCTTGGCGTGGTGCCAGCCGGCCTCTGGCCAGAGGAAATACAGGCAGAGCCAGTCGACCAGGATGGCGCCGCCCAGGGACAGGAACATCACGCCGATGAAGTGGAAGGGGAAGCTGAGCACCGACCCGATGAAGGTCTGCTCCTTGACCTGTTGCTGCTGGGCACGCTGGGCGACGTCGGCCATTAGCGGCATCCTCTGGGGTGCTCGTGGTCAAGGATGGTGGTCATGCCGCGTCCTCCGATCCCTGTGTCATCTTCTTGAAGTCGTCCCGCAGATCCAGCGGCAGATCGTCCGCGACATGACGCTGGCCAGGCGCCTCCCACCATTCGCTGCCGTTTGCTTGGCCAACCTCGTAAGACTTGCGCATCTTGGCCGCCAGCTCCTGCAAACTGGCCGGCATGACCTCATCAGGGTCGTTCGCCGGGAGTGGTAGGCGAATTTTCCAGAGGTTGCCGCCCTCCATCAGGGCGAAGCATTGACCTTTGGGTAGGCCGATGATGTGCGCCGGTTCGAGCATGGGCACACTGGTAGCGCTGACCTGGTCGTGGGTATTGGACGTGAATGCCGTCTTGGCGTTGACGGCATCGCTCGCGCTGCTCGCCGGCGTGGCCGTGAACACCTGCACCTTGGGTAGCTGATTTGTGAGGAGCTCGGCCGTTGCCGTCTCGCGAACCCGCAGCATGAGCAGGTTGTTGAAGTTACCGATTACCTGCCCGGATTTGGCACGGTTGCCGATCCTGGCCTCGATGTCGGACAGGGTCTGGGTGTAGGCCGTCACCTGCATGCCGGCGCCGCCGCCCTTGTTGATCATGGGGATGAACTCGTCGCCGATGAGCTCGTTGAATTCGTCGCAGTGCAAGTTGATGGTGACCTTACCGTTCGAGCCCCCAGGCAACCCATCATCGATGCCGTACTTGTAGATATGGCCCGCCACCGAGACCAGGTCGGAGAACATCGAGTTGCCCACCGCCGCGGCGACCTCGGTGTCGGACAGGGCGTCCAGGCCAACGTAGACCACCGCGCGCTTTCTCACCACCTGCATCCAGTCGAAGATCGGGCGTGGGTCGTTGACATCCTGGTAGTCCGGCGAGATCAGCTCAGCCATACGGCCAGTGGTGAGCTTCTCCAGCAGCGGCAGGAGCGAGGCGACGATCTTGTCGAAGTAGGTCTTGTCGTAGCGCACCGCGCTGCGCAGGCCATCCATAACCGGATCCGTCACGCGGGTCTGGTTCAGGTACTGGTCAATGGCGATCACACGAAATGGCCGGCCCTTCATGTTGAAGGGCACATTCTTGTCGTTGAGCTTGCTCTCGATGAAGATGATCTTTTCCCAGGCCTTGGGATCATGCTCGTCGAAGTATTTCTGGGCGTACTCCAGGAACAGCCCTTCAATATTGATTACGTGCTGCTGAATCTGCAGGTAGTCCGGGCGCCGGCCGAGGGCGACCAGGGCCCGGGCGATGATGTTGACGAATCGCCAGGCGAACTCCTTGAACGCTGCCGAGTTGCCCTCGCTGGAGAGCTGGCCAGCGACGCGGGTGGCCACCTCGGAGATCCGACCAAAGCGGCCAACCGCGTTGTAGCGGGCGGACTGGTCTGGCCAGCCCAGGTGGAAGACGTAGAATTCGTTCAAGCGGCCGGCTTGCTTGCAGTCGAGCCACATGCTCTTCAGTAGATCGGCATCGCCCTTGGGATCGATGACGATGACGACCTCGTGTTCGTACTCGCTGTCATTGGCTGCATCGGGCATATCGGCCGAGCGGCGGCGAGACCAGCGATGTGGTCGCTGGGTCCGTCGTCCCATCTGCACGGACGCCCGGCGCCGACGGCGCTTGCGACGGATGTCCTGGCTGATGAAGAGCTGAGCCGCGCGCGTCTTGCCCACCCGGGTGGTACCCAGGACAAGGGTATGCCCGACCCGCTCGCCCAGCGGCAGGTTGACGTCGTGTTCGTCGGGTTCGATGCCGTGCAGCCGCGGTAGGCCGCCTACGGGTGGCAGCGGTCGGAAGGGGTTGCAGGGGTTGTCCCAGGCGGTGGCTTTGGCCAGCAGGGTGAGCGGGAAGGGCGCGAACTCCAGGCGCGCCTCGAGGCGCCGCGCCTTGTTGGTCCATTCCGACGGCTCGACATAGGGCGCGTACTGCGGCAGGTAGGTGTCGACCAGGCGCTGGGTGTGCTTCTGCTCCCAGCGAAAGCCCTTGCCGATGAACAGACGCTCGTTGCTGACCGGGATCTCCTTGCTGGTCATGCTGTAGAACGACAAGCGCCGGATGTTGCGCCGGTAGCGCAGCACGCGCAGCGCCTGGCGGAAGCGGTAGGTGCCGAAGCCAAGAAACGCTACGGCCGTGACCAGGCCGAACAGCGGGGTCAGGGCGACGGCCCAGGGCGCGAACACGCACAGGAAGGCCATCGCCAGGCACACCTGCACCGTGTAGAGCTCCACCGCAGGCCGCAGCAGCGTGTCCAGGGCATGATTGCGGGCCATGGTCAGCGCTCCAGCTCGCCAGCGCCTGGCAGCGCCATGCCGGCGGCGTGCTCCTCGCGAATGGCTTCGGCCTCGCTGTGTGGAAGCGCTGCTTCGAAGCGCTCACAGAGGGTCAGCTCATCATCCAGCGAGCGGCCTGTGATCTCCCCGCCATGAAGGTCGATCAAGACGCCGAGGTCGCCTGCAAGGGCTTCGCGAGCGGCGGCTCCGGCGGGCATACGGATCACCAGCGTCATATACGGGGATAGGGGGCTGGGCATGAGGGACTCCTATTGCTCCAAAGCGGTGGGGGTGATGAGCACGGGGTAGTGGTTGAGCCCGAGGCGGGCGGCCAGGTCATCGCCGACCACGGGGCTGATGGCCAGCCCGGGGGCCCAGCTGCGGATCGCGGCCAAGCGCTCGGCGCTGGTCACATTGACCGCCAGGCCAGCGGCGCCGAGGCGCTGCAGAGTCTCGCCACGGCTGGCCAGCCACTGGCGAGACAGTTCGTCGTCGCCGATCAGGAAAAAGGGCTGCAGGCCAGGCGCATTGAGTGCGCGGCCTTGGACGGTGCCGGGGGTGAGCTGCTGCGATCGCACGGGGAAACCAAGGGCCTGGGTAGGCTGGGGCAGCGGCGCTTGCTGCTGTACCTGTACCGGGTCCGGATTCAGGCTCTGGTAATAGGGCAGGGCCGAGACGCCGCCGCGATCTTCGACCACGGTGAGACTGGCAGCCTTGGCGGCCAGCGGCAGGGTCACGGTCAGGATGAGGAGCGAGAGGATCTGCTTCATGGGTTCGAGGCCAGCAAGGTCACGCCGGTGACCCGGCTTAGGTGTTTGGCGAAGAGCTCGCGGTACTTGGCAGCGGGGGCGCCGCCAGCGGGACGGTGATAGCGGCCAGCGACATTGATCCAGTCGCCGCCCTGGGCACGCAGTTCGGCGAGCATCTGCGCTGCGACTTCCAGGTTCTTGTAAGGGTTGAGCGCTTCACAGGGCGAAACGCCGCGGCCGAAGCGATGGCCGTTCCAGCCCATGTTGACCTGGGCGATGCCAACGTCGACGCGCTTAGCGCCGGCGGTGCTCAACGCGACCAGCAGCGCAGTGCAGGCATCAGCGCGGGTGGCGAAGCGATAGCCGGCGCCGGCGACATTGAGCGTCCAGGGCCACGGGACCAGCTGTGCGCCCCTGCCGCGCAGTCGGGTACCACTCTCCTGTAGGGCGACTGAGTAAAGCACCTCGGAGGGGATGCCCGCCTGAAGGGCAGCCAATTGATAGGCGGGCGGCGGTGTCTCGGACCCCTGGGCGCCGATCGCAAGCGTCTGCAGGATCACGCCGGCGCCGAGCGCCTTGATCATTGCCGTAGCCATTGTCCATTCACCTCGCGGACAACGGCCGGCAGCTCGCCGCCCAGGCCCAGCTGGACCCAGCGACCGGCGTCGTGGTTGAGGGTAATCTGCCGTCCGCGCACCTTGGCCGGATCGACGCCAGCGAGCACAGCCCAGCGGCGGATCCGGGCATCGTCGTTCTGACTACCGATCAGGTAGAGGTCGAAGGCCTGGCCCGCGCTCTGCAACGCCTGAACCCGCTCGGTGCAGGCGGCGCAGCTATCGGTCACGAAAACGGCGAGCCGTCCATTGCCGCGCACGGCTGGACTTGCCTGGGGCGCTGCCTGGACGCCGGACTGCACCGGCTGTAGGTTCGGGTAGAGGCGATTCCAGGCGTCGCGGTAGGCCTGGTCATAGGCCAGTTCCTTCTGCACCCGCTGCGCCTCGGCGCGAACCTGCAGCTCGGCGTAGCGGCGCCGCTCGGCATCGGACTGGGCTTCGATGCCCAAGGCGGTGAGCGGATCCAGACCAGGTGAGTAGACGCCACGACTGCCCTGCATCAGGGTCCGGTAGCGCTGGAATTCCTGACTGCTCAGGCCCCATTCCTGGGCGATGGCACTGTCGTTACGTTGGACCGCGCTTTGGCGCTCAGCGCTACCCGTTTCGCCGGAGAAGACTTGGGGGGCGACAAGGTCTGCGGTGAGTGCCGGTGCGGACGGCGAGAGTAGGATGAGGGCGATCGCAAGGCTCGCCGGGAAGAGAGGGGACTGGGGGCGCATGAATTGCCTCTACTACTTGACGGAAAGGGTGCGGGTCGCGCCGTCGACGCTGAACTGCGCCTGGCGGTCATCGAAATTGGCCAGCCGCCAGCGGGTACCGCCGACGTTGTCGCCCGGGCGCACCAGGTAGAGCTCGCTGAGCTGAGTGCTGCCGGGCGGAGCGACGGAAAGAAAGCGCTCACCGCCGCGGTACTCGATACCGACTACCGTGAACGGAGGAGGCGTCTCGATCGGCTTGGCCGGCTCGGACTTGCGCGCGATCGCCGGGGTGCTGCGCTGCTTGGGGACGATCAGTGGCGGCGGCACCTTTGGGGGCTCCGCCGCTTTTTTGCGCAGATCCCCCAGGTCGTTTTGCAGGCCTTCCAGCTTGGCCTCGAGCACGACCAGGTCGCCCGCCTGGGCCATGCCCTTCAGCGCGGTCTGATTGGCGTGCTGGATCTCCACCAGCATGGCCTGGGCGGTATCGATACGCTGAGACAGCGCCTGCTGACTTGCCCGGAAGTCCGCATCCTGGACCCGCTTGCCGCCGTCGAAGCCATCCATCTGGTCCTGCATCTTGTCTAGACGTTGGGTGATGGCGTGGACCGTGTTCTGGTCAGCCGTGGCGTTCAGGCCTCGATTGAGGTGGGACAGCTCAACGTAGAGATACAGGCAGGCACCAGACAAGGCTGCAAAGCCAGTGGCGACTAGCGTTTGGGAGAGGGAAGGGCGCTTCATAGGGGACCTCGCACAGGATGCCGTGCACGGTCGCAGAAGCTTTGCGAGGGGTCAGTAGGAAACCTTATTCAGGTCTCAGAAGGTTAGATTTCGGGGTTCAACAGCCCGTGACACGTAGGCTGAGGAGCAGGTGAGCGTGGCGATCTACTTACTAGAAGGCTATTGCACCACCGGACTACAGGTGCAAGCGGTTCTACGGCATACGGTAGACCAGGCAGGGGTTGCGATTGAGGCGGCGCTCCATTACGGGTTGGAGCTTCTCTAGTCGTGTGCCTGCCAGCAGCTCGCGGTCCTGTCTGGCAAGTATCACCCAGGCTCCAGCCGGAAGTGCATCCAGCAGCGCTTTCTGCTCGCGCGCAACGAAGATCGGCTGTTCGTCGTGATCCACGTTCATCATGTATCGAATCGCCCAGCTGTCTTGGCCAATGCCGAAGAACACCAGCGGACCCGGTTGTTGGGCGCGCAACCCTTCGACCTGGGTTACGAAGCCTCTGGTGTCGTATTCCACGTCCTGGATGGGTTCAACTACCGCAACCAGCATGAGCCATTGGGCCGCAAAGGCGACTCCGCTCAGGCTCAGCAGGCGCCGCACACTGACGGTAGTACGCCACTTCACGAAGGCCATAAGCTGCAGGCCAACGAAGAAGAGGATCAGACCCGCTAACGAAACGTCCGGCCAATAACCTTGCTTTTGCCAGAGATGATGGCCAACCAGCACAACCACGAGCACAAGCCCGGGTAGCACGCCCACCAGGGTGCGATAGGCCATCTCCATCCAGCGCAGCCGCGCTGCCGCCTGAATCAGCGCAAATGCGGAAATGGCGGCGAGGAAGGGCACCATGGGCACGACATAGTAGGCCCGTTTAAAGTTGGGAATGGACAAGCCAATCAGAACGATCAGGCCACACCCGGCCAGCCACAGGAGCTGGCGGCGTTCGGGTTTGTCTGGGCTGAACAGCAATTCCCGTCGCCAGGCCAAGAGGGTCAGCAGCGCCAGCGGCATCACCGGCAGATAGCGGTACAAGCCCAGTTGCAGATAGAACCAGAAGGGTTGCCCGCTTTCGTCCAGGCGTCCCTTGACCTGCATTTGCCAGACCTCTGCAGCGAAGGCCTCACCGCCTTCCAGCCGGGCCAGTTGCATCAGCGTCCACCAGCATGCGGCCAGCAGGATGAGCCCGACTACGCCATAGCCAATCAGATTGCGTATTGCAGCCGATCTGCGGTGCGGATCGCACCAGGCAATCACTAGCCAGTACACGGTCACGATGGCGCAGGGCTCTACCAAGCCTAGGGGGCCACGGATGGCGAAGCCTAGGACAAAGAGCGGAAAGACGAGCAGGCGCAGCGTGGGGCTGTTATCGCGATCGGCGCGGTGGAGCAGGTAGAAGCACGTCATCATCACGAGCGCCACCATCTGATCCAGGCAGACAGCACGCGCCTTTTCCAGCCACTGAGGAGTCAGCACGACCAGCAGCACGGTGAGCAGGGCCCAGGCCCGACTACGGTCGGCGAGAGCCCGGTAGGTAATGGCCAGAACACCGGCAGAGGCCAGGGCCGTGGGCAATACGTTGGCGAGTTGATTGGGTGCACCTATGACTCGCGCAGCCAGCCAGCTCAGCCAGGTCGCCGTGCCAGGGTAATCGGGGTAGGGCTGGCCATAGGTCGTGGCGAAAAACGATGGGCCGTGGCGGAACATCTCTTTCAGAAACAGCGCCCATCGGTAATCAAAGCCTTGCGGCGCTTGATCCCAGATCCCTAGGGTGAAGAGTGCGACTGCAGCGATGAAGACCAGCAGGCTTTCGACCCTGATTCCAGCTTTGGAGCGTGTCATCGACGGCGTGTCGATGGATATTTGCAGAGTTTTCATTGTTGCAAAGCCCAGTTAGGGAAGCCGATAGACCAAGCAGGGATTGCCATTCAGACGGCGTTCCAACACGGGCTGGAGCTTTTCCAGAGCGGTGCCGGCAAGTAAGTCCCGATCTTGCCGTGCGAGCACGATCCATGAACCAGCCGGCAGGGTATCTAGTAGAGGGCCCTGATCGCGCCCAACGAAGATCGGCTGCTCGTCGTGATCGAGGTTCATGATGTAGCGGATAGCCCAGGTGTCTTGGCCAAGTCCAAAGAACACGAGGGGCCCCGGCTGCTGTTCACGCAAGCCTTCTACCTGAGTAACAAAGCCTCGCGTCTCGTATTCCAGATCCTGGGCGGGTTCAATTACAGCTACCAACATTACCCAAAGCGCCGTGAAGGCGAGGGCGCTTAGGGTCAACAGGCGCTTGGTACCGTACTGGCTGCGCCATTTCATGAAGCTCACAAGCTGAAGGCCGGCGAAGAGAATAATCAGGCCCGATAGGGATACATCTGGCCAGTAGCCGTGTTTCTGCCAGAGGTGGCGGCAAACAAACAGCGCTACGATCGCCAGCGCGGGTAGCAGGCCCACAAGCGTGCGATAGGTGACTTCCATGCGACGCAGACGTGCTTCTGCTTGTATCAGCGCGAAGGCGGCGATCGCGGCCAGGAAGGGCACCATGGGTACGACGTAGTAAGCGCGTTTGAAATGTGGAACGGACAAGCCGAGCAAGATAATCAGCCCACATCCCGCAAGCCACAGGAGCTGTCGGCGGTCTGCAGTGTCGGAGCTAAAAAGGAATTCCCGGCGCCAGGCGAAGAGGGTCAGTAATGCCAGCGGCATCACCGGCAGATAGCGGTACAGGCCAAGCTGCAGGTAATACCAGAACGGCTTGCCGCTCTCGTCGAGACGTCCTGTGATCTGCATTTGCCAGACCTCGGCCGCAAAGGTGTCACCGCCTTCCAGGCGCGCGAGCTGCATCAGTGTCCACCAGCACGCGGCTAGCAGGATGAGTCCAGCTAGGCCATAGCCGATCAGGCCGCGGATAGCCGCCGGTCTGCGTCGCGGATCACACCAAGCAGTTACCAGCCAGTACACGCTCACGACGGCGCAGGGTTCGATCAGTCCCAAAGGCCCGCGGATGGCGAAACCCAGTACGAAAAGCGGAAAAACGAGCAAGCGCAGCGCGGGGTGGTTATCACGATCAGCGCGGTAGAACAGGTAGAAACACGCGAGTACCACGAGGGCGATCATTTGATCCAGGCAGACGGCACGCGCCTTTTCTAGCCACTGAGGGGTCAGCACTACCAGCAGCACGGTGAGCAGGGCCCAGGCCCGGCTGCGGTCGGCGAGAATCCGGTAGGTGATGGCCAGAACACCGGCGGAGGCCAAGGCCGTAGGCAGTACGTTGGCGAGTTGATTGGGTGCACCTATGACTCGCGCGGCCAGCCAGCTCAACCAGGTCGCCGTGCCAGGGTAATCGGGATATGGCTGGCCATAGGTGGTGGCGAAGAATGAAGGCCCGTGGCGGAACATCTCGTTGAGGAATACTGCCCACCGGCCATCAAAGCCTTGAGGGGCTTGATTCCAGATGCCGAGGGTAAAGAGCACCGTCGCTGCCACAAAGGCGAGCAGACTCTCGAAGCCTAGCTTGCCCTGAGAGTCATGATGCAACGGCGTGTCGATGGATAACTGCAGAGGTTTCATTAAAAACACTATCCAAAGGAAATTCAGTGTCAGGCGGCGAGGGACTTACCGCGGCCAATGGCGAAGTACTCGAATCCGCGCTTGGCCATCCGCTCGGGGTCGTAGAGATTTCGGCCGTCAAAGATCAGGGGTTGCTTGAGCTGTTCATAAAGGAGGTCGAAATCGGGCGCCTTGAATTGCTGCCACTCGGTACAGACGATCAGGGCGTCGGCTCCAGCGAGCGTAGCTTCGGGCGTGCCCATGAGGGCGAGGCGGTCGGCATGACCATAGAGGCGTTGCGCCTCGGCCATGGCCACGGGGTCGAAGGCGCGTATGCGAGCACCGGCAGCCCACAAGGCCTCCATCAATACGCGACTTGGCGCGTCGCGCATGTCGTCCGTGTTCGGTTTGAACGCCAAGCCCCAGAGTGCAAAGGTGCGCCCCTGCAGTTCCCCGTTGAAGTATCCGTGGATACGCCTGAAAAGCTTCGATTTCTGTCTGGCGTTGATCGCCTCGACTGCGTGCAGCAGATCCAGGGAGAGTCCCTGTTCTTCGCCGGTTCGGATCAACGCCTGCAAATCCTTCGGAAAGCAGGAGCCGCCATAGCCGCAGCCGGGGTAGATGAAGTGACTGCCGATGCGCGGATCAGCGCCGATCGCGAGACGCACAGCCTCGATGTCGGCACCTACACGCTCGGCCACCTCGGCGATCTGGTTGATGAAGCTGATCTTGGTGGCCAGCAGACTGTTGGCCGCGTATTTGGCGAGCTCCGCACTGCGAATATCCATGAACTGGATGCGATCATGGTTGCGGTTGAAGGGCGCATAGAGTTCGCGCATCAGCTCGCGCGCCTCGGGTGACTCGGTGCCCACCACGATACGATCCGGTCGCTTGCAATCCGTGATGGCCGCGCCCTCTTTGAGAAACTCCGGATTCGAGACCACCTCGACGTGCAGCGTCCGACCTTCCTCCACCAGGACTTCATCGATGATGGCGCGCACCCGATCACCGGTACCGACGGGGACGGTCGATTTATTGACCACCAGCAGAGGATCACTGCCGCGATGCTCCAAACGTAAGCGGGCGATGGTTTCGGCCACGGCGAACACCGCGGTGAGATCGGCAGAGCCATCGGCTGCCGGTGGGGTACCCACCGCGATAAATTGGACGCTGCCGTGTGCGACCGCTGTTGCCGCATCATGGGTGAATTCCAAGCGACCGTCGGCGAGGTTGTTGCGTACCAGTTCTTCGAGACCAGGCTCGTACAAGGTAATTTCTCCGCGCTTGAGCCGGTCGATTTTGGCTTGGTCAATGTCCATGCACACAACCTGATGGCCGACTTCTGCGAGGACGGCGGCCTGTACCAGGCCGACATAGCCGATGCCGAATACACTGATGTTCATAGGGTATTCCTGATAGGGGAGGAGACAGGGGCGCGATCGCTGCCAACCAGCGCAACGCCAACCACGATCAGCGCGATGCCCAGTAGCGGGCGCGCGGACGTGAACTCGGCAGCACCTGGCAACCAGAGGGCGCCGAGATGAACCAGTACGTAGGAAAGACTCAAGGCGGCGTAGGCCCGGCCCAACGGTATCTTCGCCAGGGCGATCAGCCAGGCCAGCATCGACAGGCCATAGCAGCCCACGCCAACGGCTAGTTGCACACCCGCCGCGCTGAGTAGCGCCCCCGGATCGGTTGGCCAGCTCGACACGGCAGGTAATTGCACCAGGGCATAGCGCATGAGCAACTGCGCCGCGGCAGTCAGCCCGATACTGGCGAAGAGGGAAGCCAGGCTGTTCATGCCTGACCACCCAGGAGCGCTGCGCCCAGTACGATGCATAGGCAGCCCCACCAGGCTCTGCGACCGATCCGCTCGTTGAACGCCACACGCGCCAGGAGCGTGACGGCCAGGATATTGAGCGACAGCAACGGATAGGCGATGCCGACCGGGACGCGTTGCAGCACCGCGAACCAGAGCAGCAAGGCGGTTCCCATGCAGGCCAGCGCTAGCCATAGCCATTTCGAGCTTATGAAAGCGGCAAATCCTGATCCTGCAGCTGCGGCCTTTTTCTGCCCGAATTGACTGGCGCTGGTGAGCAGGATGACGGCTACGATCAACGTCACTTCAGTGGCCGTCACCGCGCTGTCCTCGGGTAGACCAGCAGGACGAGACGCTCGTTGACGATCTTGTCCGAAGTGGCCGGTAGACTCGCGAGCAGCCGGTCGTCACTGTCGCCACTCATCCGCAGCAGCACCGCGATGGAGCCTTCGCGACGATGCTCCTCGATCCAGTTCGGTAGTTCGCCGTCATCTAGCAGACGACCACTGTCGGGCTGGCGATCGAAACCATACTTCAGCTCTCCTGGGCCACCGACGATCACGACGTCCGAGCGGCGAGTTGCCCAGGCCACGCTGGCCGCTACACCAAGGTCATTACTGACCAGCAGATGGGCCGGTTGCAGCTTGCGTAGCTGATCCTGAACGAAGACGCTGGGCAGCTTGTTGTAGACCAGGCCCTTGGGCAGGGCGACGGTGAGCAGCGGCAGTACCAGCCAGATCGCTAGGGCCGGGGCCAGCGCCGTCTGTCTAGGCCAAAGCAGAGCTCCCAGACCAGCCAGGACGAAGCCAATGGGTGCCAGTAGTGCCAGCGCCCATGCCAGGTTATCGGCGCCGCCATAGATTCGGTCGTCGAACACCATTAGAGCGCCGAATCCCAGGACGCCCAGTAACAGGTTGAAGATTCCGTTGAGGCGCAGTGCTCGCCATTGGCCAGCCTGATAGGCGTCGAAAAGCACACGCGCCAGCAGGGGTACCAGTGCCGCCATGGCTGGAAGAAGGTACGTGGGTAGCTTGCCGCGGCTGAGGCTAAAGAAGATCAACTGGCTGACGAAGGTGATCCCTAGGAAGGCAGTCCCCGTATGGCTGCGCTGCTGCCAGAGGTTGCCCAGGGTGCGAGGAAGCAGGCCCGTCCAAGGCAGGATGGCGACCAGTAGAATCGGCCCATAGAACCAGAAAGGTCGCTCGTGCTGGGCGTCATCGCTGGCAAACCGCTGGATGTGTTCGTGCCAGAAGAAGAAATTCCAGTAGTCGCCATCGCGGTGGGCTACCCAGAGCGCCCAGGGGGCCACGACCAGCGCCGCCACAATGACGGCCAGGGGGCCGCGGCAAATCAGTTCCAGCAGTCGGCGTTGCCAGACGAAAAAGGGCAAGGCGACCAGTACAGGTAGTACCAGGGCGAGAAAGCCTTTGGTCAGCAGGCCGCAGCCACAGGCCAGGCCCAGCAATGCCCAATTGCGCAGCGCCACGCCAAGGGTAGTAGCGGCTTGAGCCTGCCAGAGGGCTAGCAGCGAAAGCGTCGTCCAGAAGGCGAACTGGGCGTCCAGAGTCACATAGGTGGCCGACGCCGCTATGGCGAGGCACGACAGATAGAGCACACCGGCGAGTAGCGCCAGTTGCCGATCACCCCAGATCAGACGCGTCAGGCGGACAACTAAAGCTGCTGTGGCGAAGCCGGCTAGCAAGGGTACAACGCGTACGCTGAGCAGCGAGTCTCCCAGCAAGGCTTGAGCTATCGCCTGCGTCCAATAACCACCGATGGGTTTCTCGAAATAGGGCAGACCCAGGAAGTGGGGTACTACCCAATCGCCGCTTCGCCACAGCTCTTGGCCAATTTGGGCGTAACGCGATTCGTCTGGAATCCAGAGACCGCGCCAATTCAAGGGGAGCACGTACGCTAGTAGCGCCACGGGCAGTAAGAACAGCAGACGCACTCGACTCATTGTTGCACTCCTAACCATCCCTGGCGTCCCGCAAGACTGCCGCGGACAACTTTCCCCTCTGGAAGCCTGTGTGGATCCTCGGGCAGGCGATCGCCCATGGGTACGAAATGGATTTCCTGCTCGCGCGCCGCCTTGAGCAGGGCGCGGAAGTCCTCGGCGAAGGCGATGCCTTCCACCTCGGCGTGCAGGGTGTAGACGTTGAGCGCCCCCGGACGGAAGCGCTTGAGCAGATAGCTGTTCCAGTCGGCGGCAGGAAGGTCGGGGCCGACCACCTCATCGAAGGTCGGCATGTCTACCGGGATCTGAGGAGTGCCCAAAGCTCCACTTTCCAACCGAGGAACGAAGAGGCTTCTGCCGCGGCAATCGCTGTTGTAGCGGAGGCCGAAGGCCTCCTTGGCCAGCACCACGCGCGGATCGGCGCGCCAGC
>NZ_JAQYZY010000035.1:0-21667 GCF_028640825.1 Pseudomonas sp. LA5 | reverse complement strand
GCCATACCGGCATCTCGCGCATGGGATCGGTCCGCTTACGAAGTGCGCTATACCTACCCGCCGTCGTGGCGCTGACCTACAACCCGGCTATCAAGGCGCAAGCCGAGCGTCTGAAAACCAGGGGGAAGAAAGGTAAACAAACCGTCTGCGCCGCCATGCGCAAGCTGCTGACCATCGCCTATGGCGTGCTCAAATCAGGCAAGCCTTTCGACCCTGCTTTAGCGATTGCACACTGAGGGGCGAAGACGGTATCTACACAGCTGAACGTAGGTTGGGCTTCGCCGAGCTCCACCCAACCGACGAAAAGCCCTACCCCCTGGGCTTCTGGATCAACTTGTCCACGGCGCGAGCCGCGGCGACCATGCCGAAGGTGGCAGTGACCATCATCACCGCGCCGAAGCCGCCGGCGCAGTCCAGGCGGACGCCTTCGCCGACGAAACTCTTCTGCTGGCAGACGCTGCCGTCCGGCTTGGGATAGCGCAGCTGCTCGGTGGAAAAGACGCAGGGCACGCTGTAGTGGCGGCTGGGATTGCGCGAGAAGCCGTAGTCGCGGCGCAGCAGCGAGCGCACCCGCGAGGCCAGGGGGTCGTTGTAGGTGCGATTGAGGTCGACCACCTGGATCTGGGTGGGATCGATCTGACCGCCGGCGCCGCCGGTGGTGACGATGGCGATCTTGCGTCTCTTGCACCAGGCGATCAGCGCCGCCTTGGAGGCCACGCTGTCGATGCAGTCCAGCACCAGGTCGAGTTTTTCGGTGATGTAGTCGGCCATGGTCTCGCGGGTGACAAAGTCCGCCACCGCCTTGACCGCGCAGGCCGGGTTGATGGCCTGGATGCGCTCGGCCATCACCGTGACCTTGGGCCGCCCCACCTGCCCTTCCAGCGCATGTACCTGGCGATTGGTGTTGCTGACGCAGACGTCGTCCAGATCGAACAGGCTGATCTGGCCGACACCGCTGCGGGCCAGGGCCTCGGCGGCCCAGGAACCCACCCCGCCAATGCCGACCACGGCGACATGACTGGCGGCCAGGCGCTCGACAGCCTCCTGCCCATAGAGCCGGGCGATCCCGCCGAAGCGTTGTTCATCGAACGTCATGAAGGCTTTCCACAAAAGCCACAGTATAGGTTTTCCTTTACCATACCGCTCCCCCTGAACCCTAGCTGCCTCCCGGGACCCGCCATGACCACCGCCCTCACCCCCACCCTGGAACTCGCCTGCGACCTGATCGGCCGGGCTTCGGTCACGCCGCTGGACGAAGGCTGCCAGGCCCTGATGATGCAGCGCCTGGAGCGCCTGGGCTTCGCCCTCGAACCCCTGCGCATCGAAGAGGTGGACAACTTCTGGGCGCGGCGTGGGGGCGAGGGTCCGGTGCTGTGCTTCGCCGGTCACACCGACGTGGTGCCCACCGGCCCGCTGGAGGCCTGGCAGCAGGCCCCCTTCAATGCCCATGTGGATGCCGACGGCATGCTGCGCGGTCGGGGCGCCGCCGACATGAAGGGCAGCCTGGCGAGCATGATCATCGCCGTGGAGCGCTTCGTTGCCGACCATCCCGAGCACCATGGCGCCATCGCCTTCCTGATTACCAGCGACGAGGAAGGCCCGGCCCTGCACGGCACCCGCGCCGTGGTGGAGCGCCTGCGCGCGCGCGGCGAGCGCCTGGACTGGTGCATCGTCGGCGAACCCTCCAGCACCCGGTTGCTGGGGGACGTGGTCAAGAACGGTCGCCGTGGCTCGCTCAACGGCCGCCTGACCGTGCGCGGCAAGCAGGGTCATGTGGCCTATCCGCACCTCGCACGCAACCCCATCCACCTGGCGGCCCAGGCCCTGGCGGATCTCGCCGCCGAACAGTGGGATGACGGCAACGCCTTCTTCCCGCCCACCAGCTTCCAGATTTCCAACCTCAATTCCGGCACTGGCGCCGGCAACGTGGTGCCGGGCGAACTGCAGGCGCTGTTCAACTTCCGTTTCTCCACCGAATCCACGGTGGAAGGCCTGCAGGCCCGCGTAGAGGCCATCCTCGATCGCCACGGTCTGGACTGGCACATCGACTGGTCACTGTCCGGCCTGCCCTTCCTCACCGAGCCGGGCGACCTGCTCGACGCCGTCTCGGCCAGCGTGGAAGCGGTCACCGGCTATCGCCCCGAAGCCTCCACCAGCGGCGGCACCTCGGATGGTCGCTTCATCGCCACCCTGGGCGCCCAGGTGGTGGAACTGGGTCCGGTCAATGCCACCATTCACCAGGTGGACGAGCACGTCCTGGCCAGCGACCTGGATCTGCTGACCGAGGTGTACTACGGCACCCTGGTACGGTTGCTGGCATGAAGCTGACCTGTCCGCTCTGCCAGGCCCCGCTGGCCGAACTCGAGGGTGGCGTCGGTTGCGCCGCCGGCCATCGTTTCGACCGTGCCCGCCAGGGCTACCTGAATCTCCTGCCGGTACAGCACAAGAAGAGCCTGGACCCGGGCGACAACGCCGCCATGGTCGAGGCGCGCCGACGCTTTCTCGATGCCGGGCACTATGCGCCCCTGGCCGAGCGCCTGGCGCACCTGGCCGCCGAACGCGCGCCCCGGCGCTGGATCGACGTGGGCTGCGGCGAAGGCTTCTATACCGCGCGCCTGGCCCAGGCCCTGCCCGCGGCCGACGGCTATGCCCTGGACATCTCCCGCGAGGCGGTGCGCCGCGCCTGCCGGCGTACCCCGGCGCTGACCTGGCTGGTGGCCAGCATGGCGCGCCTGCCGCTGCCGGACGCCAGTTGCCAGCTGCTGGCCAGCGTCTTCAGCCCCATCGACTGGAGCGAAGCCCGGCGCGTGCTGGCACCCGGCGGCGGCATCCTGCGCCTGGGGCCGGCCAGCGCCCACCTGCTGGAGCTGCGCCAGCGGCTCTATGACGAGGTGCGCGACTATGCCGAAGACAAGCACCTGCAGGATCTGCCGCCGGGCCTGGAACTGGCCCACAGCGAGGGGCTCGAATTCGTGCTGCCACTGGCCGAGCGCCAGACCCGCGAAGACCTGCTGGCCATGACGCCCCACGGCTGGCGCGTCAACGCCGAGCGCCGCGAGCGGGTCCTGGCCGAGCCCTTCGAAGTGCGGGTGGCAGTACGTTACGATTGGATCATCAAATCCGGAGCCTAAGCCCCATGCGCCAGCCCGATATCGAAATCTACCTCAAGGACGTCGATCAGGACGCCATCTCGGCCTGGCTCGAACAGGTGTTCGCCATGCCCTGCGTCTGGCAGGCGCACGGACAGACCTTCAAATGCACCCTGCGCTATGGCGGCGAGTCGATTCCGGTGACCTGGCTGCCGAAGGCAGTCGGCAAGTGGCACAGCCTGCTGCTGGAAAGCGATGTGTCGCCCTGGGTGGATGACCTGGCCTGCGCCCGCGATGCCTATGCAGCCCTCCAGGTACAGGTGCGCTGCGCCCCGAGCGGCTGGAGCGAGGAAGAAGAGGAAGAAGCCGCCGATCGCTGGCTGAAGGTGACGGACGCGGGCGTCGAAGAGATTGTCTGGCGCACCGAGTGAACTGAAGGCGCGAGGAGCCTTGCGCTCCTCGCGCAACGGATCTAGACCTGGGCGACGTCTTCGGCTTGGAGACCCTTCTGGCCCTCGATCACCGAAAACTCCACCTGCTGGCCTTCGTTCAGGGAACGATGACCTTCACCGCGGATGGCGCGGTAGTGAACGAACACGTCGGCACCGCCTTCGCGTTGAATGAATCCATATCCCTTGGCGTCATTGAACCACTTGACGGTCCCGGTTTCGCGTTGCTCACCCATCACATCTCTCCGAAGCTTTCTGGATTTCCTATCCCCGCTCGCCACAAGCTGGGCGCTCGGGTTGCTTTGTTGTATCGGTACAGATCGCTCGCCGGACCGGTCGCCAGGCTGGCAGCCCGATTCCGACCATCGGCAAGAACCTGCCGATGCCTTATGAAGCATGGCTTTCCCGGCAAAAGCAACGTTCTTTACGCAAAGTGCCATCATGGCTGAAAGCCGCGCCAATGCCGGGTTTTCGACGATCTGAGCGGCATTTTTTCGACAACGGGGACAAGCCGCCGACTACCGGGTCGAAGAGAGAACAACACGAGCGGTTTTACGCCCGCCAGGCCATCCGGCACACTGCCGCTCCGTCACTCCGGTAGCCCTCCATGACCCGTTCGCCGCTGCGCCTGCTGGCCTTCTCGCTGCTCAAGCGCCTGCTCTATCTCTGGGTCCGCTCCGAGACCACCCAGGCGGCCAGCCTGCTCAGCCGCATCGATCCCGCCAGGCCGGTGCTCTATGTCCTCCCCGAGGCCTCGTTGAGCGATCTGGCGGTGCTCGACCGGGAATGCCGCAAGGCCGGCCTGCCGCGACCGCTACGCCCGCTGGTGCTGGGTAGCAAGACCGAGCCACTGGCCTACTTCAACGCCACCGGCAAGGCGAACTGGCGCGGCCGCCCAGCCCGGCGCTCGGTACCCCCTACCCTGCGCCGGGTGGTGGCCGCGGTAACCGAGCAGCAGCTGGAAGACGTCCAGCTGGTACCGGTCAGCGTCTTCTGGGGCCAGTCGCCGGATCGCGAGACCAGTCCCTGGAAACTGCTCTGGGCGGACAACTGGGTGGTGACCGGACGGCTGCGCAAGCTGGCGCGCATCCTGGTGCTGGGCCGGCTGACCCGGGTGCAATTCTCCAAGCCGCTGTCGCTGGGCGAACTGGCCAGCCAGCGTCCCGATCCGCAACGCCTGGAGCGCCTGGTGATGCGGCAGCTGCGCATCCACTTCCGCAACGTGCGCCAGGCGGTGATCGGCCCGGACCTGTCGCACCGCCGTACCCTGTTGCGCGGCCTGCTCCGCGCGCCCCAGGTACGGGCGACCATCGCCCACGAGATCGCCCAGCGCAAGGCTACCCCCGGGCGCATCGAAGACGAGGCGGCGCACTATGCGCGCGAGATCGCCTCGGACTTCTCCTATCCGGTGGTGCGCTGCCTGGACGTCGGCCTGCGCTGGTTCTGGAATAGCATCTATGACGGCGTCACGGTCAGCCACATCGAGCGGATCCAGGAGATGGCGCCCGGTCATACCGTGGTCTACGTCCCCTGCCACCGCAGCCACATCGACTACCTGCTGCTGTCCTACCTGCTGTTCCAGAACGGCCTGACCCCGCCGCACATCGCCGCCGGTATCAACCTGGACATGCCGGTGGTGGGCAACATCCTGCGCCGTGGCGGGGCCTTCTTCATGAGGCGCAGCTTCAAGGGCAACGCCCTCTATGCGGCGGTGTTCAACGAATACCTGCACAGCCTGTTCAGCCGCGGCTTCTCCACCGAATACTTCGTCGAGGGCGGTCGCTCGCGCACCGGACGGACCCTGCAGCCACGCACCGGCATGCTGGCCATGACCCTGCGCAGCTTCCTCCGCGATTCGCGGCGCCCTATCGTCTTCGTACCGGTGTACATCGGCTACGAGAAGGTCTTCGAGGGCCACACCTACCTGGGCGAGTTGCGCGGCGCGGCCAAGAAGAAGGAATCCATCTTCGACCTAGTCAAGGTCTTTGGCGCCCTGCGCCAGCGCTTCGGTCGGGTCTGGGTCAACTTCGGCGAGCCCATCCCGCTGCAAGGCTTCCTCGATGCCCGCCGTCCAGGCTGGCGCGACGAACCCCTCGACGAAGACCTGAAGCCCGCCTGGTTCAATTCGGTCACCCACGAACTGGGCGAGCGGGTGGTCCGCCGCATCAATGCCGCGGCGGCCGTCACCCCGGTCAACCTGGTGGCCCTGGCGCTGCTCTCGACCAACCGCCAGGCCCTCGACGAAGGCGCCCTGGTACGCGCCATCGACCTCTATCTGGATCTGCTGAAGCGGGTGCCCTACTCCACCAGCGTCACCCTGCCCGAGGGCGACGGCCAGGCGATCATCGAAGAGGTGCGCGCCCTGGGTTTCCTCTCCGAGCAGCAGGACGCTCTGGGACGCATCCTCTACCTGGACGAGCAGAACGCGGTGCTGATGACCTACTACCGCAACAATGTCCTGCACCTCTTCGCCATCCCGGCGCTGATCGCCAGTTTCTTCCAGAACACCGGGCGCATGACCCGCGAGCTGATCCACAGATTCGCCCTGGCGCTCTATCCCTATCTGCAGGCCGAGCTGTTCATCCACTGGGAGCGCGAGGAGCTGCCGCTGGTGCTGGACAGCTGGCTGGAGGCCATGGTGGAGCGCGGCCTGCTGCGCATCGAGGACGACGTCTTCGTGCGTGCGGCGCCCAGCTCGCGGCAATTCGTCCGCCTCACCCTGCTGGCGCGGGCCATCCTGCAGACCCTGCAGCGCTACTACATGACCACCGCGCTGATCCTCAACCACGGCCAGAACAGCCTGACCGCGCCGCAACTGGAAGAACTCTGCACCGTGATGGCCCAGCGGCTGTCGGTGCTGCATGGCCTCAATGCGCCGGAATTCTTCGACAAGTCGCTGTTTCGCCACTTCATCCAGACGCTGCTGGCCGAGGGTGTGCTGCGCAAGGCCGACGACGGCACCCTGGGCCATCACGAATTGCTCGGCGAACTGGCCGAAGGCGCCGGCAAGCGGGTGCTGCCGGCGGAGATCCGCCTGTCGATTCGTCAGGTGGCGCTGGACCGACCCGATGCGCCCGACCTGCCGGATCCCGAATCCCCTGCGGTCGCCGGCAACTAAGCCGGCGTCCATGGGTCACAGCAGTCGATTTCAGTCCAGGATCTACCCATGAAAAGAATCGCCACCCTGCTCGCCACCTCGCTGCTGCTCAGCGCCTGTAGCGGGCTGCGCCCCGGTCCCGCGACGCCACCGCCGCCCGCCGGCCAGCCGCTGCCGCCCACCGAGCAGCCGCATACCACCACGCCTGGCGTGCCGGCCCAGCCGAGCATGACCAGCCTCAGCGGCCAGGCCACCTTTACCGCCAACGAGCCGGTGCCGCCCACCGCCAAGCTCACCGTCAGCCTCTACAGCGCCAGTGCCGGCGACACCCCTGCCGGTCGCCTGGCCCAGCGCACCCTGTTCGTCAAGCAGCCCGGCCAGGTGCCCTTCCGCCTTGACTACGCCCCGGCCAAGGTCAAGAGCGGCGAGCGCTATCTGCTCAGCGGGCGCATCCTCCTCGGCGGTCGCCCGCTGTATCTGACCCAGGAGCCGGTGGCCGTGGACCTGAGCAATGGTGGCGAAGTGGAGTTGCCGCTGCAGCCGGTGCGTTGAGGTCCGTAGGGCCCGGGGCGACATGCTAGGATCAAGGCTCTCGACCCCCCGCTTCGCCACCGAGGTGCGCCTTGACTCCCCGTCTCGCCATCAAGCGCTATCAGGGCGAACACCAGCCCCATGCCCATGCCTTCGCGCAGCTGGTGCTGCCCATCCAGGGCGGCATGGAGCTGGAGCTCGCCGGGCGTAGCGGGACGCGGTTGCATACCGGTCTCGCGGCCCTGGTGGCGCCCGATTGCGGTCATGCCCAGCAATCCGAGCCAGGCAGCCGCTTTCTGGTGATCGACTGCGCGGCCGACTGGGTGCCTGCTCCGCTCCTGGATCGCGCGTTACGGCAGCCGGGCCTGGCGATTCCGCCTGCGACCCGCCAGCTGATCGCCTTCGCCGAGCTGACCTCGCCTGACACCCTCGACCAACACGCGCCCGAACTCACCCGTCTGCTGCTCGCCTCGCTCACCGCCGCGACCGCCAGCGCGGCCTTCGACCGCCTGCTGGTCCAGGTGGAGGCCCAGCCTGCAGGGGACTGGAACAATGCGGCCATGGCCCGCCTGGCGGGCCTGGGGCTGACCCGGCTGCACCTGCTGTTCCACCAGCGTTTCGCCCAGACGCCCCAGGCCTGGCTCACCGACCTACGGTTGCGCCAGGCGCAGCGCTGGCTCGCCGACAGCCGCCTGCCCATCGCCGACATCGCCCTGCGCGTCGGCTTTTCCGACCAAGCCGCCCTGACCCGCGCCATGACCCGCCGCCAGGGCATCAGCCCGGCCGCCTGGCGGCGCGGTCAGCGACTGCCGGGGTAGGCAGTCCAGGTACGCAGTCCAGGTAAAAAACCCCGCAGTCTCGCGCAAGACCGGTCCAGGTCGCCGTCACCACACTGGTGTCGAATCGGTGGAGACGGCGCGATGCAGGAACGAGAACTGTCGGCAGTGGGTATCGGCTACGGGCTGGCGGCAGGCCTGTGCTGGGGCGTGATCTTTCTGGCCCCGGCGCTGGTCCCTGACCTGAGCGGCGCCCAGTTCGCCGTGCTGCGCTTTCTCTGCTACGGACTGGTGTCACTCGGGCTGTTGCTGCCCTGCTGGCGCCGACTGCGCAGGCAGCTGACCTGGGCCGACGGCACGCGCCTGTTCTGGCTCAGCCTGATCGGCAACCTGGGGTACTACACCCTGGTCGGCGTGGGCGTGAAGCAGGCCGGTATCGCGGCGACCACCCTGATCGTCGGCCTGATCCCGCTGCTGGTGGCCCTGGCCGGGCAGCGCGACGCGGGCGCTGTGGGATTCGGTCGCCTCTGGCCATCGCTCTGCTGCGCGCTGCTCGGCGTGGTCCTGATCAGCTACGAGACGCTGACCACCACCGCGGTTGGCGAGCGGCCTGCCCTGGGCCTGCTGTGCGCCTGCGGCGCCCTGCTGGCCTGGAGCTGGTTCGCGGTGGTCAACACGCGCTTTCTGACCAGGACGCCGATCGGCGCTCACGATTGGGGCCTGCTGCTGGGCGGGATGACCGGTGCCCAGGCACTGCTGGTCGCACCCTGGTTGCTGGGAGAAGAGCTGGCGTTGCGGGGACCGGCGGACTGGCTGCAGCCGCTGCTGGTGGCTGCCGGCGTGGCGCTGCTTGCCTCGGTCATCGGCGGCGCCTGCTGGAATCAGGCCAGCCGCCGGCTACCCCTGACCCTGAGTGGTCAGGCCATCGTCATCGAGACCCTGGCCTCGCTGACCTATGGCTTTCTCTGGAGCGGGCGCTGGCCGACTCGCCTGGAATCCCTGGCGATCCTCCTGCTCATGCTCGGGACGAGCTGGTGCCTGCAGTGCCACCGGCGCCCGTCTCGGACAGTCGCGGCAGGGGCGACCTGAACGCGAGGGTCGTGGCCGGCTGCGCCCTCCTACGCCAGCGGTGGCAGCGCCCAGTCGATAGGGGTGAGGCCGGCGTTGCGCAGGAATTCATTGGTGCGGCCGAAGTGGCCGTTGCCGATGAAACCGCGGTGGGCCGACAGCGGCGAGGGATGCGCCGACTTGAGGATCAGGTGCTTCTGGGGATCGATGAGCGTCTGCTTGCTCTGGGCATGGCTGCCCCAGAGCAGGAACACCAGGTTCTCCCGCTCGGCGCTGACCACCTCGATGATGCGATCGGTGAATCTCTGCCAACCGGCCTTGGCGTGGGAACCGGCGTTGGCCTGTTCCACGGTCAGCGAGGTATTGAGCAACAGCACGCCCTGCTCGGCCCAGTGCTGCAGATAGCCGTGGTTGGGAATGGGCAGGTTCAGGTCGCGCTTGAGTTCCTTGAAGATATTCTGCAGCGACGGCGGCGCCGGTACCCCAGGCTGCACCGAGAAGCTCAGCCCATGGGCCTGACCCGGACCGTGATAGGGGTCCTGGCCGAGGATGACCACCCTGACCTGATCCAGAGGGGTGGTATTGAGGGCATTGAAGATCAACGGCCCGGGCGGATGGATGACCTTGCCCGCCGCCTTCTCGCGCCTGAGGAATTCGCTCAGCTGACGCATGTAGGGCTGCTCGAATTCGTCGCGCAGCGCGGCTTTCCATTGGGGGTCGAGCTTGATGCGATCGTCGTCCACGATTCGAGGCTTCCTGGTCAAGACAAGGGCAGCACCCTAGAAAAGCCGGCTGCCCCTGTCAAACCCGCTACCAGCGCGGACCGTAGCGCGGGCCCCAGCCGGGCGGACCATAACCCGGACGCGGTCCCCAGCCCGGCGGTCCCCAGCCGGGACCCGGACCCCAGTGAGGCGGTGGTGGCGGTGCCGGTCGATAGTAGTAGCCATAGCCATAGGGCCGCACGATGACCGCGGGCGGCGGATAGGCCGGCGTGCCGTAGAAAACCGCCGCGGGCGGTGCCGGACGGCTGTAATAGCGCGGGGACGTGTCGTAGACGGTGCAGCCGGTGAAGGTCAGGGCACAGAGCGACGCCAAGAGGAAATGGCGCATGGGGAGATCTCCAGAACGGCCCGGATGGGCCTGGACAAAGCTTAAGCCCTGGCCAGGCGCCGCGCCCGGTTATCGCGCGTTCATTCAGCCGGGATTAAGAGACGCCGGTCGGCTCTCCTCCCGCTCGCCCAGGTAGTCCTGCAGCCGCGCCTGCAGATGGGGTACGCCCTGGGGATGGGCGAGGAAGTCGGCGATGCTCATCAGCTGCCAGTGCTGGCCTTCGTCGCCAAAGCGGATGGCGGCGAGTTCGGCGGGATGCAATTGCCCGGCGAACAGCCAGCTGGGCAGATAGCCGGGTTGGCGCGGCGGATAGCAACGCCCCCAGGTCAGCCGCGCCTCGTCCAGCACCAGGCCGAATTCTTCTTCCAGCTCGCGCAGGGCGCAGCGCTCGGGCGTCTCGCCGTCTTCGCGACCACCGCCGGGCAGGTCCCAGAGGGCCGGCCAGGGGATGTCGGGCTTGTCATCGCGCTGATAGACCAGAATCTGCTCAGCGCAGAGCAGCGCCAGCTTGGCACCGTTGAAGGCATGGCGGGACATGAGGAGGCCTCCGTTGGCGACGGGGAGACCGGCAGGCCTCCCCGCCTGGACTCAATAACCCAGCTGCTTGAGCAGGGCACCGGGTGCCTGCTTGGCCGGACGCTCATAGAACTTCAGCAATTCGGCGGCGCGATTGCTGAAGAAGCCATCCACGCCACGGGGCGCGAGACGCGCGTAGTCCACCGCCGAGTCCACCGTATAGGCATGCACCAGCAGACCCCGCTCGTGGGCGACGTCGTTCATCCAGGGCTTCACCAGGTCCGCATAGCTCTGGTCGCCACCCTCCTCCAGGGCCGCCGAGGGGCCGATGCCGATGGCGCCATGGGCCTTGGCCCACTCGATCCAGGCGGTGAAATCGCCTTCGGAGCGCACCTGCTGCTTGGCGTAGTAGGCCGCCTTGCTGGCCTCGCCCGACTCGGCGTAGCTCGGCCCGGGCTTGGCCGGGATGTAGTCGTCGCCCAGCCACAGCAGCAGGATCTTCGGCGTCTTCGGCATCTCCTTCTGCAACAGCTCCAGGCTGCTCTTCTCGAAGGTCTGCAGGATCACCCGCCCGGGCATGGCGGCGACGCCGGTGGCACCCGGCTTGGGCTTGCCGAGCCAGCCGCGCTGGGTCAGCTTGGCCTTGAGGTCGCGCTCGATGCCGGGGAACAGCTTGGGTTGCTTGGTTTCGATGTAGAGACCCGGCTTGTTGCGACCGCCTTCGGCGATGTCGATGACCTCGTCGAGGGTAAGGATCCTGAGTCCGGCGAACTTTGGCCGGGCGCGGTCGGGATGGGCCTGGTTGAACCAGCTGCCGGCGTCCAGCGACTTGAGTTCGGCCAGGGTGAACTGGCTGACCGGGGCCTTGGCGCGGTCGGGGAAGCGCTTGGCGACATCGGTGGTACGTTCCAGGGTGTCGTCGTGCAGGGCGATGAGCTGGCCGTCCCTGGTGCGCTGCAGGTCGAGCTCCAGGTAGTCGGCGCCCAGTTCCCGCGCCACCAGGTAGGCCGGCGCGGTGGATTCGGGGGCGTCGAAGGAGGCGCCGCGATGGGCGATCACCGCCGGCCAGGGAATGCCGGCCTGGCGGGCCAGGGTCTGGCCGACATCGGCTTCGGTGGCCAGGGCCAGTTGGCTGACCAGCAGGGTGCCGGGAATGAGGGTACGGATCAGGGTGCGCAGAGCAGTTATTGTCATGGGTTCCTCGGGTGGTCCGACGATCGGAGCTAGGATGCAGCTTGCACCCTGGTTGCGACAGTACGCAGACCCCCAGCGTAGCGGACGTTACCCAGGTCGCAATTCCCGGTACTCTGCCGCCCGCTTCGCCCGACGAGATCACCATGGCCGCATCGCCCATCCCCTTCGATCCCACCCGCTGCCCGCTGTGCGGCCAGGCCAACAGCTGCTTCCTGGCGGCCGGGGGCGAGATCCGCGACTGCTGGTGCCTGCAGACGCCGATCGATCCCGCCGTCCTGGACCGCCTGCCCGCGCAAGAGCGCGATCGCCGCTGCCTCTGTCCGGCCTGCGCGGCAGGCGTCGCGAGCGAACCTCGCTGATGCGCCTGGACCGCTGGCTGGGCAACCGACCCGAGCTGGGCCGGCAACTAGGGCGGCGCCTGCTCGCCGAGGGCCGGGTAAGGGTCAACGGCACCACCACCCTGCGGGCCGAGCAGGAGGTGTTCGCCTTCGACCGCATCGAGGCCGACGAGCGCCTGCTGCAGGACGGCCCCGGCGGTCGCTACCTGATGCTGCACAAGCCGCGCGGCTGCGTGAGCGCCACCGTCGACGCCCGCCATGCCACGGTGCTGGACTGCCTCGCCCCGGACCAGCGCGCCGATCTGCACCTGGCCGGACGGCTGGACTTCAACACCACCGGCCTGCTGCTGCTCACCAACGATGGCCAGTGGTCACGCGGCCTCAGTCATCCGCGTCACAGGCAGACCAAGCGCTACCGGGTCACCACCGCCGAGGTCATCCCGCCGCAGCTGGTGGCCGCCTTCGCCGAAGGGCTCTACTTCGCCTATGAGGACCTCACCACCCAACCGGCGCAGCTGGAGTTGCTGGACGACCACAGCGCTTTCCTGACCCTGGTCGAAGGCCGCTATCACCAGGTCAAGCGCATGTTCGGCCGCTTCGGCATCGAGGTCATCGCCCTGCATCGCGACCGCATCGGCGAGCTGGCGCTGGATTCCGCCCTGGCCGAGGGTGCCTATCGTCCGCTCACCTGCGCCGAGGTGGCCCTGCTACGTCCGGCGGACTAGGGGAACAGGAGTCTGGGGACATCGGTCGGGATGCAGACACGCACCACCCTGGAGACTTCCCATGCGTATCGACATCCCCTCCCTCGGCTTTGGCGGCGCCCCGCTGGGCAACATGTTCCGCGAGGTAGGCGACGCCGACGCCCGGGCGACGCTCGAAGCCGCCTGGGACGCCGGCATCCGCCTCTATGACACCTCGCCCCACTATGGCGCCGGGCTGTCGGAGCGACGTTTTGCCGAGGTGCTGGCCGACAAGCCGCGCGACGACTTCGTCCTCTGCAGCAAGGTCGGCCGCCTGCTGGAACCGGCCGACCGGCCGGAAAATGCGCCGCCGTTCGTCAACGAACTGCCCTTCAAGCGGGTGCTCGACTATTCCGCCGACGGCGCCCGCCGCTCCATCGAGGCCAGTCTGGAACGCCTCAAGACCGACCGCCTCGATCTGGTCTGGATCCACGATCTGTCCGAGGACCAGCATGGCCCGGCCTGGCGCGACTACTTCGCCCAGGCCATGCAGGGTGCGGCCAAGGCCCTCACCGAGATGCGCGAGGAAGGGCTGATCCTGGGCTGGGGCCTGGGCGTCAACCTGGTGGAACCCTGCCGCCTGGCGCTGGAGCAGAGCGATCCCGATGCCTTCCTGCTGGCCGGTCGCTATTCCCTGCTGGATCATCGCGAAGCCCTGGACACGCTCTTTCCCGAATGCGAACGCCGCGGCGTGGGCATCGTGGTGGGCGGGCCCTACAATTCCGGCCTGCTCGCCGGTGGCAAGCACTACGACTACGCCGAAGCCGAGCCGGCACTGCGCCGCAAGGTCGAGTTGATCGAGGGCGTCTGCCAGGATCACGGGGTGGACATCCGCGCCGCGGCCCTGCAGTTCTGCCTGGCCCATCCCACGGTGGCCGCCACCATTCCCGGCAGCAGCACACCGGAGCGGGCCCGGCAGAACGCCGAACTGCTACGGGCGCCCATCCCTGCCGCCTTCTGGCGCAACCTGCGCGAGATCGGCGTGCTGCCGGAAGACGCCCCGACGCCCGCGTGAGCCGTATAGCCTGTTTAAAGCCTGCTGCGCGTCGGGCAAACGGCGTTGAAAATGCCTTCGGAATGCTCATTTACCGACTGTAAACTCCGCTTCCTCAGGCATTTTCGCCTTGTTTGTACCTGGCTCACGAGACTTAAAACAGGCTCTAAAAGGGTGGCTGTGCTAGGCTCGCCGCCCCTTTTCCACCCTGCCTGCCTTCATGACCTCGCCCCGCCGCCCCCTTCCTGGCCGCCCTGCGCCCCTGCATCCACGCAATCGCCACCAGGGCAGCTACGACTTTCCAGCGCTGATGCGCACGAGCCCGGCGCTCAGGCCGTTCGTGGCGCCGACGCCGCGGGGCAATCTGTCCATCGACTTCACCGATCCCCAGGCCGTCCGCGCGCTCAACCGCGCGTTACTGGCGCTGCACCATGGCGTGCGCGACTGGGACATCCCCGCCGATTTCCTCTGCCCACCGATTCCCGGCCGGGCGGATTACCTGCACCACCTGGCCGACCTGCTGGCCGAGGGCAATGGCGGCCGGATTCCCCGGGGTGCGACGACGCGCTTGCTGGACGTGGGTACGGGCGCCAATGGCGTCTATCCGCTGATCGGCTTCAAGGAGTACGGCTGGCATTTCGTTGGCAGCGACATCGCCCCGGCGGCGCTGGCTGCCTTCGGCCGCACCCTGGCGGCCAATGCGGATTGCGCCGCCGCCATCGAGTTGCGCCGCCAGCCGGATCCCCAGGCCATATTCGCCGGTATCCTGCAACCCGGTGAGCGCTACGCCGCCACCCTGTGCAATCCGCCCTTCCATGCCAGCCCCGACGATGCCGTGCGCGGCAGCCGGCGCAAGTGGAAGAACCTGGGCAAGACCACCGGCAAGCAGGTACCCCTGCTCAATTTCGGCGGCCAGGCGGCTGAACTCTGGTGCCCCGGGGGCGAGGCCGTCTTTGTCGAGCGGATGATCCGCGAGAGTCGCGCCTTTGCCGGTCAGGTCGGCTGGTTCACCTGCCTGGTGTCCAAGGTCAACAATCTGCCGCCGTTGCAGGCGGCACTGCGCCGCGAACAGGTCAGTGAAAGTCGCGTGGTGGCCATGGCCCAGGGCCAGAAGCAGAGTCGCTTTCTCGCCTGGCGCTTCGCCTGATCGACCTCTCCACACTTGAACGACGACCCTCCGGCGGCTTTCCGGCCGCTTTCGTCGGTGCCGCCGGCTGCTCGCGGAAAGCCGTCCAGACCGCTCCGGTTCGCCCGGAGCGGCAGCTGGCGGGACTTTGACTGTCGTCACAAAGGATTAGACTAAAGGCTAATAGGCAAAGCCAATGAATTACGGGCTAGGCAGCCCTAACCCTTCCCTTTAAAATGTCCGGCAACAATTACGCCACGCGCACGCAGCCGCGCCCGAGACCTCTGTCTCCGGTCAGCCGCTGCCAAGGCCGCGTCTTGCGTTTTTGCTCCGACTCCTCCGGTGACTCATGAGAGAGGGGCGGTGGAGGGAAAAGAACCTGCCCTTGCGTGTTTCCGGCTGCATTCTGCCTTGCCCACTGCACATCCCCCCATGTGCCATGGTGCCGCACCGCACCGAAACTCGATAAGCAGACCCAGCTTCTATCGAACGAGAGATCACATGCTGAAGAAAATGACTGGCGCGCTGCTCGGCGTCGCCATCGCCTCCGCCCTGGGCACCGCACAGGCCGAAGACACCAAGAAGGTCGACGTCCTGCTGATCGGCGGCGGCATCATGAGCTCCACCCTGGGCATCTGGCTGAACGAGCTGGAGCCGAACTGGACCATGGAAATGGTCGAGCGCCTGGACCAGGTCGCCGACGAGAGCTCCAACGGCTGGAACAATGCCGGTACCGGCCACTCCGCCCTGGCCGAGCTGAACTACACCCCGGAAGACAAGGACGGCAAGGTCACCATCGCCAAGGCCATCGAGATCAACGAAGCCTTCCAGATCTCCCGTCAATTCTGGTCCTGGCAGGTCAAGAACGGTGTCCTCAAGGACCCGAAGAGCTTCATCAACAGCACCCCGCACATGAGCTTCGTCTGGGGTGACGAGAACATCGCCTTCCTGAAGAAGCGCTACGAGGCGCTCAAGGCCAGCCCGCTGTTCTCCGGCATGCAGTTCTCCGAAGATCCCGCGCAGATCAAACAGTGGGTTCCGCTGATGATGGAAGGTCGCGATCCCAAGCAGAAGATCGCCGCCACCTGGAGTCCGCTGGGCACCGACGTCAACTTCGGCGAGATCACCCGCCAGTTCGCCGCCAACCTGCAGTCCAAGCCGAACTTCAAGCTGAACCTGTCCAGCGAAGTCGAGAACATCACCCGCAATGCCGACGGCAGCTGGCGCGTGGAGTACAAGAACCTCAAGGACGGCAAGAAGACCGAAACCGACGCCAAGTTCGTCTTCATCGGCGCCGGCGGCGGTGCCCTGCACCTGCTGCAGAAGTCGGGCATCCCCGAAGCCAACGACTACGCCGGCTTCCCGGTGGGTGGTTCCTTCCTGGTCACCGACAACCCCGAGATCGCCCAGCAGCACCTGGCCAAGGCCTACGGCAAGGCGTCGGTGGGCGCACCGCCGATGTCGGTACCGCACCTGGACACCCGCATGCTCGACGGCAAGCGCGTGATCCTGTTCGGGCCCTTCGCCACCTTCTCCACCAAGTTCCTCAAGCAGGGTTCCTACCTGGACCTGCTTACCAGCACCAACACCCACAACGCCTGGCCGATGGTCCGCGTGGGCGTGGCCGAGTACCCGCTGGTGGAATACCTCGCCGGTCAGCTGATGCTGTCGGATGACGACCGCATGGCCGCCCTGCGCGAGTACTTCCCCAACGCCAAGAAGGAAGACTGGCGCCTGTGGCAGGCCGGTCAGCGCGTGCAGATCATCAAGCGCGACGCAGACAAGGGTGGCGTGCTGAAGCTGGGCACCGAGATCGTCGCGGCCAAGGACGGCAGCATCGCCGGCCTGCTGGGCGCCTCCCCGGGTGCCTCGACCGCCGCACCCATCATGCTGAGCGTGCTGGAGAAGGTGTTCAAGGACAAGGTCGCGACCCCGGAGTGGCAAGCCAAGCTGCACCAGATCGTGCCCAGCTACGGCACCAAGCTGAACAGCGACCCGGCGCGCGTGCAGCAGGAATGGAACTACACCGCCGAAGTCCTGCAACTGGCCACCCCGCCGGTCGCCACCGGCACCGAGAACGCCAAGGCCACCGCCAGCGCCCCGCGCGCCGAAAAGGCCGCCAACGACATGGCGCTGTAGATCGCTGCCAGGCCCGCTGCGCGAGCGGCGGGCGCTTCGCGATGACCAGAAGGCCCCACCCCGACCCGGCGTGGGGCTTTTTTTCGTCCGCCGCTTGCCCGGGATAGAGCCCTTGCGCCCGCTCAGGCCCTGTGACGAAAACCGCAACGGCGTGAATTTTTTCCGGTCAGACAGGCACTAAAAACTGCAGCGATACGCCAAGGCAGGTCGTTGCACGCCACAATGGTGATCTATCCTCGAGCCTTAACCGTTACCTGAATCTGGAGACACGATGACGGCACATCCCGCCCCGGGCATCCTGCATACCCGAGAAGGCCAGCGCCTGGCTGATACCGATGCCGCCGCCTGGCGGCAGTGGGGGCCCTACCTGAGCGAGCGCCAGTGGGCCACGGTCCGTGAAGACTACAGCGCCGATGGCGACGCCTGGCGCTACTTCCCCCATGACCATGCGCGCAGCCGCGCCTATCGCTGGGGCGAAGACGGCCTCGCCGGTTTCTGCGACAAGGCTCAGCAATGGTGCCTGGGCATCGCCCTGTGGAACGAGCGCGATCCCTTCCTCAAGGAACGGCTGTTCGGCCTGACCAACGCCGAAGGCAACCATGGCGAGGACGTCAAGGAGCTGTACTTCTACCTGGACGGGGTACCGAGCCATGCCTACCAGAAGATGCTCTACAAGTATCCCCACGCCGCCTTTCCCTATGCCCAGCTCACTGAGGAAAACGCCCGACGCGGCCTGGAGGATCGCGAATACGAGATCCTCCATACCGGCGTCTTCGCCGAGGATCGCTATTTCGACGTCACCGTCGAATACGCCAAGCACACCCCCGACGACATCCTCATGCGGGTCACCGTGGAAAACCGCGGGACCGAGCGCGCCAGCCTGCGAGTGCTGCCGCAGATCTGGTCTCGCAACACCTGGGCCTGGACCGGCACCCCGCCGCGCTCCATGCTCAGCCTGGAGGGGGACCAGGTCCGCGCCAGCTATTTCGACCGGCCCGACCTGGTGGTCAGCGCCTGGGGCCCGCGCGAGGCCGAGTGGCTGTTCTGCAACAACGAAACCAACCTGCCCCGCCTGACCGGTGAAGCTGCCGAGGGCCCCTTCAAGGACGGCATCAACGACTACGTGGTGCGCGGCGCCCGCGAGGCGATCCGCCGCGACTTCGGCAGCAAGGCGGCCGCTCATTTCGCCGTGGAGCTGGAGGGTGGCGCCAAGACCGTGGTCTACCTGCGCCTGGCGCCGACCAATGCGCTGTCGGTGGATGCCGATGCGATCTTTGCCGAGCGCATCGCCGAGGCCGATGCCTTCTATGCCGCCCTGCAGGAAAAGATCGCCGATCCCGATGCGCGCCTGGTGCAGCGCCAGGCCCTGGCCGGCCTGCTCTGGTCCAAGCAGCTCTACTACTTCGAGGTCAATCGCTGGCTCGATGGCGATCCGGCCCAGCCGACGCCGCCGGCGCAGCGCCAGCGCATCCGCAACGGCCACTGGCGCCACCTGCTCAATTTCGACATCGTCTCCATGCCGGACAAATGGGAGTACCCCTGGTACGCCTCCTGGGACCTGGCCTTCCAGGCGGTGGCCTACGCCCTGATCGATCCCGGTTTCGCCAAGCAGCAGCTGCTGCTGCTGGTGAAGGACAGATTCATGCATCCCAATGGCCAGCTGCCGGCCTACGAGTGGAATTTCGAGGACGCCAATCCGCCGGTGCATGCCTGGGCCACCTGGCACGTCTACCTGCAGGAAAAGTCTCTGACCGGGGTGGGCGACCGGGTCTTTCTCGAACGCGTCTTTCACAAGCTGCTGCTGAATTTCTCCTGGTGGATCAACCGCAAGGACACCGAGGGTCGCAACATCTTCCAGGGCGGTTTCCTCGGCCTGGACAACATCGCCCTCTTCGACCGCTCGGCCCCCCTGCCGGAGGGCTATCACCTGGACCAGGCCGACGGCACCGCCTGGATGGCCGCCTATGCGCTGGACCTGATGCGCATCGCCTTGGAGCTGGCCAAGGAAAATCCGGTGTACGTCGATCTCGGGGTGAAGTTCTTCGAGCACTTCCTGCACATCGCCGGCGCCATCAACCACAGCGATGATCGCGAAGACGGCCTCTGGGACGAACAGGACGAATTCTTCTACGACGTCCTGCACAAGGCGGATGGCAGTGCCGAGCCGTTGCGCCTGAGGTCCATCGTCGGCCTCATCCCGCTGTTCGCGGTGCAGGTGCTGGAACAGCGCGAGCACGAAGGCCTCCCCGGCCTCGGCGGACGACTGCGCGGCTTCCTGCGCCAGCGTCCGGACCTCGCCCGACTGGTCTCGCGCTGGACCGAACCCGGCCAGGGCAATAGATTCCTGCTCTCGCTGCTGCGCGGCCACCGTACCAAGCTGCTGCTCAAGCGCATGCTGGATGACAACGAATTCCTCTCCGAATACGGCATCCGCTCGCTGTCCAAGGCCCACGAACAGCAACCCTTCGAGATGCGCCAGGCCGACGGCAACCTGCTCAGCGCCCGCTATCAACCGGGGGAATCGGATTCGCGCCTCTATGGCGGCAACTCCAACTGGCGCGGGCCATTGTGGATGCCGATCAACTACATGCTCATCGAGTCGCTGCACGAGTTCCACCGTTATTACGCCGACAGTTTCTCGGTGGAATACCCCAGCGGCTCCGGCTACCTGGCCAATCTGGAAGAGGTCGCCGACGGCCTCAGCCAGCGCCTGACGCGGCTGTTCCTCAAGGACGCCGACGGCAAACGCCCGAGCATGGTCGACTATCCACAACTGCAGAACGATCCGCGCAGTCGCGACCTGGTGCTGTTCCACGAGTATTTCCACGGCGAAAACGGCCGCGGACTCGGGGCCTCCCACCAGACTGGCTGGAGCGCCCTGGTGGCGCTGCTGCTGCAACCCCGCCGCTAGTCCGCTAACGCCCAGGCGCCGGGAGCGACCGGCGCCTGGGCGAACTGCGGCAAGGCTACAGTTTTCCTCTGTCGCCCTGGATACTATGCTCTAGCCAGAGACCCCGCCTTCGCGAGCCCGCATGACTCACCCCGATGACGCCCAGCGTCTCCAAGCCCTGAGCGAGCTGCAGATTCTCGATAGCGGTGTCGAAGCCGCCTACGAGGACATCGTCGCCCTGGCCTGCCAACTGACCCGGGCGCCGGTGGCCTTCATCACCCTGGCCGATCGGCAGCGTCTCTGGTTCAAGGCCTGCCAGGGCATGACGGTGGCCGAGGTACCGGCCGACGCCTCGCTCTGCCACCTGGCGATCCGCACCCCTCGCCAGCCTTTTCTGGTGGAGGATCTGCAGAGGGACCCGCGCGTTTCACACCTGAGGGCGGCACCCGGGCTGGAGCGGATGCGCGCCTACCTGGGCATTCCCCTGCTCGACCGGCACGGGGTCGCCCTCGGCACCCTCTGCGTGATGGACGACCGGGTCCGGCGGTTCGAGGCGGCTCAGGTCGACAACCTGCAACGGCTGGCTCGGCAGGTCATCATCCTGCTGCAACAGCGCGAGACCCTGCGCCAGCTGGAAGAGCTGGACATCAACTTTTCCGCCTTCATGAACAACGGGCCCTTCATCGCCTACATCAAGGACCGCGACTGGCGCTACCGCTATGTCAACGAGCCCTTCCTGCAGCAGCTGGAACTGACCCGTGACGAGGTCCTCGGCCAGGACGACTTCACCATCTGGCCAGAGGCGGCGCCACGTTTCCGCCAGGTCGACGAGCAGGTGATGAACGAACTCAAGCCGAGCCGACTCGTCGAGCGCATGACGGCCCCGGATGGTCGACGCCTCTTCTGGCAGTCCTACAAGTTTCCCCTGGTCACGCGGCAGGGCATCGCCCTGGCGGGGCTGTCGGTGGACGTCACCGAGCATATCGAGCAACAGCACATGCTGGAGGCCTCGCAGCGCCAACTGCTGGACATGATGCAGGCCGCCGAGCAACGCAGCGTCACCGATGCCCTGACCGGTCTGTTCAACAGACGCGCCTTCGACCTGCGCCTGGCGGAGCATCTGCGGCGCGCCGAGGACCAGGGCACGCCGTTGTCCATGCTGCTGATCGACGTCGATCACTTCAAGACCTACAACGACGCCTTTGGCCACCAGGCCGGTGATACCGCATTGCAGACGGTCAGTCAGCTGCTGCTACAAAGCTGTCGCGACAATGACGCCTGCTTTCGCTACGGCGGCGAGGAATTCGCCATCCTGCTGTCGGGTGCCGATCTCACCGCGGCCCACTTGGTGGCCGAGCGTTGTCGGGCTGCCGTCGCCAACCATGCCTGGTCACGGCGCGCGGTGACCCTGAGCGTTGGTATCGCTACCTACAGGACCGGGATGGATGCCTACACCCTCACCGAAGGCGCCGACCGGGCGCTCTATGCGGCCAAGAACGCCGGTCGCAACCGCATCGCTGCGGAACCCGGACCTTAATCGCCCGCTGTCCTTGAATCGCGCCCAACAAAAAACCCGCCGAAGCGGGTTCTTTGTTGCGACCATCCCA